>CAKMQO010000047.1 GCA_927911695.1 uncultured Gemella sp.
ACTAGATCTTTCTAAACTTGCAGGTTGTGATGTAAGTACTGATGAACCACTTAAAGAAGCAATTGCTTATGTTGGTCACCTAGTAGACGAACTTTACAACTTAACAGATGAATTAAATAAATAAGGAGTGACTCAAAAATCGTTATTTCGTAGAAATCGATTTTGTCGAGTCACGCTCGCACAGTTTATTAGATATCTAAAAAGCTTCTATAAAGCGAATTTAGATATCAATAAACCACTGCATCTATGAGGAGTGAATCGATAATATTGATTGTAAAAATTAATTTCATCGAATCACTCCTATTCTATTATATATATAACTATGATATACTTTAACAAAGTAGTAATTTGAAGGAGTTTTATATGCATAACAGTTGGAATGAAGTAATAAACAATTATCCAAAAATAGATGAACTTAATGAATTGATAGAAAAAATAGATAAAAAACGTCTTACTACAACAATCTATCCTCCAAAAGAGCAAGTTTTTAGAGTTTTTGACTTAGCATTAGAAGATATTAAAGTCGTAATATTAGGGCAAGATCCGTATCATAATCCTGAACAGGCATGCGGACTAAGCTTCTCTGTAAATGATGGGGTACCTCTTCCTAAAAGTCTTATAAATATTTACAAAGAGCTTCATGATGATTTAGGTATAAATCCAGCAAAAACAGGAAATCTTGAATCTTGGTTTAATCAGGGGGTATTTCTTCTTAATGCGGTTCTTACTGTTGAAAAAAATTCTCCTGCGAGTCACAGCAAGATGGGTTGGGAAAATTTTACAGATTACATAATTGAAACTATTTCTGAAAAAAATGAAAATGTAGTCTTTGTTTTATGGGGAGCTTATGCAAAAAGTAAAAATAAACTAATTGATTCTTCAAAACATTTGATTATTGAATCAGCACATCCAAGTCCACTATCCGCATACCGTGGCTTTTTCGGAAGCAAAGTTTTCTCTCAAATTAATGATTATTTAGCCTCTCACGACAGAGGAAATATAGACTTTGAATTGAAAATGAAAACAAATGAGCAAATTTCATTTTTTAAATATTTTAAAAAATTTTAAGTATATTTTAAGTAGGAGATATATAATGAGTACCTAAACAAAAGTAATGAAATTTCATTCTTAACGACACTTGTCGTTTCTCCCTTTTAAGTTTGAAATTATTTTTGTTTAAACCAATATTTCGGTTAATTCTTTATGATATTAACAGATAATAAAACTTTTTAATTTTTTTTCATAATGTGGCTTGTCGCTCCCTAGGCAAGCCATTCTCCCTTTTAAAGAGTTGAAAGACTCTTTTGTTATTTGTATATAAGATTAGATATAAACAAGCAAGAAATTGCTTAGAACTTAATTTAGTTCACCCGAAAAACGTGTTCCCCAAACACGTTTTTTTTATTATATTTTTAAAACAAAAAAACCTCAGACATTTTGTCTGAGATTTTTCATCATTTATTATGCAGCTCTTCTATACCCTGCTCTTTGGGCTGCCTCTTCTGAATTAAAGACTAATAGGTTTTTAGCTGCAATATTATTGTAAGAAGGATGTGTTGGTGTATAGTAATAACCATTCTTTTTACTAGCTCTAACAATAACCTTTCTAGGTTGTTGTACCTGTTGTTGCGATTGTTGATTTTGAGCTACTTGAACAACTTCTTTTTTCTCACTATCACTTTCATCTATTCTTTTTTTAGATGGTGGTGGCGGAGCTATTTGTTGTTCTTTATTTTCTGTTGAATTTTCTTCTTTTTTCTCTTCAGAAGATTGTTCTTCTACTTTTTTATCACGCTCTTCTTTTTTCTCTTGGAAAGTTTTTCTTTGTTCTTCTTTTCTAGCTTCACTAAAATGATTTGTCATTAGCATTGTTAACATCATAACAAGTGCACTTACAGCACCTAAGACAACTTTTTTTCAAACGCGTTTTTCGTTGAATAAGTTTTACAATAGGTGGACATAATAGTATAAAACTTAATACAAATACGACAATAGCGTATCTAATACCATGAGTAAACACCATGCTAAGTGATATTATCATAAATACTAAAAAGATAAACCACAAAATAACTTGTCCATGTTCTTTCATGAATTTATTCACAATATTTCTCCTTAAAAATAATCACTTATCTATTTTAACACTTTCTTAGCTAATAGACAATTATTTTTATAAATAACTTTAACTTTCATGAAATTTAAACCTTTTCAAACGAAATTATCCCTTGTGTTCTATTCTTTTAAAAAAGTTTATATGTGAATTCATAGTCCTAGCAGTGATTTATCAATATCTAAATTCACTTTTAAAAGTTTTTCAGATACCTAATAATCTTAGTAGAGGGTGATTCAACAAAATCGATTGGTCCGATATCATGATCTTTGAATCACTTACTGTAATTATTTTCTAGAAACAACCATAGAGATACCTTGACCTCCACCTATGCAAAGTGAGCATAGTCCTTTCTCTTTGTTGTCTTTAATTAGTGCATGAACTAATGTAACTAAGATACGACAACCGCTCGCACCTATTGGATGTCCTAGCGCTATTGCACCACCACGCGTATTAACCTTAGTCGGATCTAGGTTTAATAGACGTGTTACAGCTATAGATTGCGCCGCGAAAGCTTCGTTCATTTCAAATAAATCAATATCTTCGATATTTAAACTTAATTTTTCTAGTACCTTTTGTGTTGCAGGTACTGGCCCTAGTCCCATTACCTTATTATCTAGACCTGCTGAGGCATATCCTTCAATGTAACAAAGAACATCTAAACCTAGTTCTTTGGCACGTTTTTCACTCATTAGAATAACACAAGCAGCTCCATCATTAATTCCCGAAGCATTCCCCGCTGTTACAGTTCCATCTTTTTGAAAGCTGGACGTAATTTAGCTAAGCTTTCTAATGTTGTATTTCCACGAACATATTCATCTGTATCAAATGTAATCTCCTCACGTCTAGTTTTAATAGTTATAAGCACAATTTCATCAACAAATAGATTATTCTCAATTGCTGAAGCCGCCTTTTTTTGACTCGCTAGAGCAAATTCATCTTGTTCTTCTCTTGTAATACCGTATTGCTCTGCGATATTTTCGGCAGTAATACCCATGTGATAATTCTCAAAAGCATCAGTCAGACCATCATTAATTATAGTATCTTCTAATTCAAAGCTACCTAGTTTTTGACCAAAACGAGCATTTTTCGTATAATGTGGCGCCGCACTCATATTCTCTACTCCACCACAAACTACGATATCATTGTCTCCTATCATAATAGATTGAACTCCAAGAACAACGCTCTTTAGTCCTGATCCACAAACTTTATTGACAACAAAGGCGCTTTTCTCTTTTGGAATACCTGCATTAACAGCAATTTGTCTTGCTACATTCTGTCCAAGACCAGTCTGCAATACATTACCGAATATAATTTCATCAACAAGATTTGGATCAAGATTTACACTTTCTAAGGCTTGTTTTACAAGATCTCCACCGATTTTTGCTGCAGAAACATCTTTTAAACTTCCTCCAAAACTTCCTATAGCAGTTCTTTTCGCACTTACAATAGCAACTCTATTCATGTTTTTTTCTCCTAAATTTAGTTTACTAGTATATTTTACTATAAAAATCACACTTCATCAAATAATGTAACATAACTATGCTAATCCTAAAAATTACACTAATGTAACATTTATTAAATATTTCCGTAATATAAATGTAATATATTTGTAACAAAAGGTTGTATTTTGTAATTTTAGGATGTATAATATAAATATAAAGAAGTTATACAAAAGAAGGTGGATAATATGAACAAACTTCTAAAAACAACAGGTATATTTATTTTAGGAATAGGGCTTATGACTGGTTGTACAGATAAGGTGGCACAAAAAATTGATAATAACAATAATAATGTAACTAGCGAAGTAACGACTACTGAAGAAACACCAACTTCTTTAGCTAACCTACAAAAAGAAGTTGAACATATTAAACAAGCAGATACTAACGTTAGTAACAATATTATTAATAGCAAACCTACAACCCAGGTAGCAACTCCTACTAGAAAAAACACTACAATACAACAAACCACTCAGACTGTAAAACATGACTTAGCTAAAGCCGGAGAGATTTTACAACCTATGGCATACGGAATGTTAAACTTAAAAGGTAGTACTACTGCTAATGTAGTTCGATTTATCGCTAGTAATGATGGTAGCGATAATGTGATAAAACAAATAAACTTGACTAAAGTATTGGACTTACTAAATACATACAATGCACAAACATTCCATAAACAAGACGTACTACTAAGATTACAAATGATAAAGAAATTGAATTTGTTCAATTAAATAATAGAGTTACTGATTTTAGCAAACAAAACTTAGAAAAATTGATGAATCATAAAAATAAAAGTTGTATACTTCGCAAAAGATCAAGTCTTCTTAGTTAAAAGTGATATTGGTTACGGTGGAGCCACTGACGCAATCTTCATGCCAGTGGAAAAATGGGAAGTTAAAGAAGAGAGAGTTCTTATTCCATACGTAAACATCGCTACTAGAAAACCTGTAGGTATGATGACACTTCACTTAAACAATAAAAACTACGAAAGCGGAGCAAATAGAACAATATATTACGTAGAAAAATTCGAATTATATTAAAAAAACAAAGGACATCGTCATTTCACATGGCGATGTTTTTTTACGTTAAGTTAAAATCGATATCCAAGGAACCTCTTTATTGAAATAATATAAAAATAGGTAACCGACTTAAGTTCTACCTTTGCCAGTTACCTATATAGATTCCTATTTAATATTACTGAGATTTACTAGTTTTCTAATAAAAGGATTTAATAAATAATAGTCTTATTATTTAACCATTTTCTTTACATCTTCAATAGCATCTTCTGCAGCTTCTTTTACATCTTCTGCCACTTCTTTTACTTTAGAAAATAGTTTTCCAGCGAATCCTTCTTCTTCAACAGCTTCTTTAGCATCTTCTGCTTTATCTTCTACAGCATCTTTTACGTCTTCTGCTTTGTCTGCTGCTCCATCTTTTAATTCTGCTGCTTTTTCTACTACTGCATCTTTAACATCTGCCGCTTTATCCGCTACTACACTAGCTACATTTTTTACACCGTCAAATGCATCTTCTGCTGCTTCTTTTACTTTTGAAACTACTTTTTCTGCGAATCCTTCAGCTTGTAATTTATCGTTACCTGTTAATTTCCCTAATCCTTCTTTTACTGAACCTTTTAATTGATCAAATTTGTTTTCTAATGACATAATAGTGCCTCCTAAATATTATTCTTTATATCTTTATTTATCTTTTTTTACCATATTTTTTACGCCGTCATAAGCATCTTCTACGGCATCTTTAGCATCCTCTGCAGCCTCTTTCACTTTTGAAAATAGTTTCCCCGCGAATCCTTCATCTGCTTTGTTCGATACTACTTCTTTTGCTTCTTTTGCTTTGTCTGCAGTTGCTTCTTTTGCATCTTCTGCTTTGTCTGCTGCTGCGTCTTTTGCATCTTCTGCTTTTTCTACTACCGCTTCCTTAGCTTCCGATGCTACTTCTTTCGCTTCTTCTACTTTGTCTGCTGTTGCTTCTTTTACTTCTTCTGCTTTTTCTACTACTGCATCTTTTACATCTACAGCTTTGTTTACCACTGCATCTTTTACATCTACAGCCTTATCTACAACTACTTCAGTTACATCTCCGACTTTCTCTTTAACTGTTGAAAATCCATCACTTATACCTGCTTTAGCTGATGTAAAGGTATCAGATGCAAATTCTCCTGTTGATTCAACAACATTAGAAACACGATCTTGTAAACTTACTGAATCTGCTTCATGTTGTTCTTTAGTTTTAATATCGATTACATTGACATTAACTTCTACAACTTCTAATCCAGTCATTTTGTTTATATCAGTTGTAATCACTCGTTTAATTTCCTCAAAGATTTCAGGAACGCTTTTTTTATACTCGACTATGATATTTAAATCAACAGCTACTTGTTCCTTACCGACTTCAATATTAACACCTGATGTAACATTATCAGTATTAATTAATTTATCTGTTAAATTTGAGAAAAAACCTCCATCAACTGCTAGTAATCCTGAAACATTTTCTATAGCTTGACCGATAATTTTTTTAATTACATCATTATCAAATGTCAATTCTCCTCTTGCTTCACTATTACTTGTAGTTAATTCTTTTGTTTCTATATTATTTTCATTTGGATTAGACATATATCTTTTCTCCTAATTACAAATTTTTATATTTTATTCTTTATATAATATCCTGTTACAATTCCTAGTGCAGTGAAAATCAAAACAAAAATAGTTTTGAAAAACCCTAAGAACAGAATTAAACAAGCTAGAAATGCTCCCAATAATCCTGATACAACAGTGTATTGATGTTTTTTTAGCCATTCCATAATTTATGTCCTCACTTTACACGACTTGTACTCTTTTTAGTTACTTTTTTCTGAATATCAGAAACAGAAATCTTAAATTTTACAGCTTTATCTATACCGAAAAACTCAACCAATCCATTTTTTATTCCATCTCGAATCTGATCACTCTTCTGAATAATATTCTCTGAAGAAGCTGATTCCCCTTTTACATTAATAAGGCATTTATTTCTTCTACTATTTATTTTTACCGATGGATTATTAATTAATCCTTGTTCAATCACTAAATTTTTAACAAATCCTTCAATAGCTGAATTTGTCAGTGATAATTTACCACCTTTATCAGATAGTTTTACTTCTAAATGTTGTTTAGGATAAAATGCTATTACTAATATTGAAAGAATTATCAATGTTGATAATACTAATGCTCCCCAGAAAATATATCTAGAAAGATAAAATTCTAAGAAAGAAAATTGTTTCCAATCAAATAATTGTAAATCTAAAAATTGTGGATCTAATCCGCTAACATTATGATACTCTATCATAATGGGAACCATAACTGTTAAAGCTAATAGACAAACAATAATAGAAATTATTTTTTTTTGCTTTAGTCATTTTAAACCTCCTTTCAAAAATTGACTATTCATTTATAGAAAAAATGTTTTAAGATTTTTTCCCAAAGAATATTGATACTATAGTTACTACAATTGCCGCACCTAAGATAGAAGGAATTAACGCCATTCCACCTAGGCTTGGACCCCAAGTTCCAAATAATGATTGTCCTACTGATGAACCTACTAAACCTGCGATAACATTAGAAATGATACCCATGGCTCCGCCTTTTTTTGTGATTCCGCCAGCTACAAACCCTATGAAACCACCTACTATAATTGACCAAATCATATTTATTTCCCCTTTCCTTACTTATTTTCTCTAAATATTTATATACTAATAACATATACTAATAACAAATATTTATTATAGATATGATATATCACTTTTAATCTTAAATCAATTTAACTGCTCACAAAATTTAAAAAAGTTTTATAATTTATGTTGAAACACTAATTAACTCACGATTAAAACAGTTTTTATCATAAATATATATTTTAAAACACGAATTAAAATTCATTATTATAATAGAGTTTACGCGTGTTTTAAACTAATTCTTTAATATTTCAATTATAAACAAATTATAATTATCTCTGTATAACAGTTTCAGTAGTTTTAATTTATAAGTGTTTTTTAGAAACGATTGTAATTAAAGTAATTTTTTATTATCCTTAAAATTTGTTATAAAATAGGTGATTGACCGAGTTTTCTTTACTTCCGCCAATCACCTATAGTACAAAAATATTAAATCTCTTCCTTCGTTAACTTCAATTTACCGATGCCCTAACAAAAGAATTCAATAAATATTCGTCTTATTTTAATTTATCTTTAACGCTGTCGATAACGCCTTCTACTGCATCTTTAGCATCTTCAGCTGCTTCTTTTACTTTAGAAACTACTTGTTCTGCTAATCCTTCACCTTCTAATGATTTATCTCCAGTTAATTTTCCTAAACCTTCTTTAACTGATCCTTGATTTCGTCGAATTTGTTTTCTAATGACATAATTTTGCCTCCTGTATACTACATATCAATTTTCTATTAATTGAAATTAAATATACTTTTTCTTTAAATATTTTTTATAGATATTAATTTGTTAATTTCTATACTTTATATAATATATCATTTAAAATTATCAATCAATGAAACTGCTCACAAAATTAAAAAAAATTTTATTATTTATCTTGAAACAGTGTAAAAAGATATTAAGAACAGTATTTCAACCACATTTTTATGATGATAAAAATCCTATAACAACAGTAATTTCGATTTAATTTTTAATATTTCTACTATGAATAGATTTCTCTATTCTTGTTAAACAGTTTTTCAAGATTAAATTTATTAATCTTTTTTAGATTTATTCATAAAGGATATAAATCTTACTCGATGTATAAAATAAGAGAGACTAGGCACCCTAATCTCTCTTAACTTTATTTATTATATTTATCTACTATTTTCTTAGCACTAGCTAAGTTCATGTGTTTTTCTTTTCTAAGTTCTTCTACGATTAATTCAATATTATCATTAGTAGCTCCAGCTAAAATCGCTAAAGATTTTGCGTGCAATTTCATATGTCCTTTTTGAATTCCATCTCCTACCAACGCTTTTAGCGCTGCTAGATTCTGAGCTAATCCAACAGAAACAAGTATACTCGCTAATGTTTTCGCGTCTGGATTGTTTAATAATCCTCTAGCAACTTTTACGGTAGGGTTGATTCCAATAGATCCACCTACACTAGCAACCGGCATCGGTAACGTAATTTTTCCTATAAGCATCTTAGCCTCTTCATCACAACGCCAAGTAGAAAGTCCTTGGTACTTACCGTCTTTAGCTGCATAGCTTTGACACGCCGCTTCTATAGCTCGCCAATCATTTCCACTCGCTATTACAACACTATCGATACCATTAAAGATACCCTTGTTGTGAGTTGCTGCTCGATAAACATCAGCTTTAGCAAATTTACTAGCCAGTTCAATTCTTTTCGCAAGATACTCTCCATTTTCTCCTAAATTTTCGAATGGAATAGCACATTTTGCTGTAACTAGTGAACGTGTCGCATAATTCGATAAAATCGCCATTAAAGCTACACCCTCAGTTAGTGATTCTAAGAAAACTTTAAGTGCCTCTAGCATAGTATTTAACATATTTGCTCCCATCGCCTCTAAAGTGTCCACGATAAGGTAAACAACTACGAAATCTGTTCCATCTTCTGATAAAACTTTAACCTCGATATCACGAGCACCTCCACCACGAGCTACAATAGACGGATAAGCTTCATTCGCCGTTTTTAAAAGCAAATCTTTACTTTGTAAAATACGTTCTATCGCTTCATCGGTGTCAGCTATATTATATAAAGCTACATGCCCTACCATCTTCCTATCTAGTACTTCTGTTTTGAAACCACCAGATTTCGCTACGATTTTCCCAGCATTACTACAAGCAGCAACTACCGATGGTTCTTCCGTAACGAATGGCACCACATACTCTTTATTATCAACGACAAAATTTGGCACAACGCTAAAAGGTAGCGAGAAAGTTCCTATTACATTCTCAACCATATTATTAGCCATATCAAAGTCTAAAACTTCATTTTTTTTTAAAACAGAAAGATATTCTTCGCTTAAAATATCAGCTTGTTCAATAACCTCTAAGCGTTCATTAATATTTTTTTTATAAAATCCACTCCAAATTTTTCCCATGATTTTCCCCTGTTAAAATTGTTTTTTATATACTCGCTTGTGATTTTCTATTTTTTCTAAGACAAATCTGCTTTCATCTTTAATATCAGAAATATCTAAGTTTCCTTCTTCGTCCACTGTAGTATCTCTGAAGAACATTTTTTCGTATTCATCTATTGAAATACGTGTTCTCTTATCGAAATCGTCAAAACGATTATTTCTTAATTGATCTTTATAACCTTCTACTAGAGTTAAACTGAATACTTCCGCAACAGCTCCACTTCCATAACTGTATAAACCAACCTTGTTCCCTGCTTCTAATGTGCTATTATTCTCTAGTAATGATAATAACCCTAAGAATAGAGATCCTGTGTATATATTACCTACACGTTGACTATATAATATAGACTCATTAAAACGAGTAAGTAATTCTTCTTTCTTTTCTTCTTCAGCTTGTTCTAATAATAAAGTTAAACCTTTTAATCCTAATTTAGGATATGGAAGGTGTAGACATACCGCTGAGAAGTCATTAAGGCTTTGTTTAGTTTTCTCAATATATCTATTCCAAGTAGTTGTTAAACAATCAAGGTATTGTTCAGTAGAAAATCTTCCTTCTACAAAAGCATATTGTGAATAGTTCGGACGCCAGAAGTCCATAACATCACGAGTTAAACAAACATTATCATTGTTGAATTCTAAAATTCTTGGATTACTGCTTACTAACATAGCGCAACTTCCTGCACCTTGTGTAGATTCTCCAGAAGATTTAACACCATATTTCGCAATATCACTAGCGATAACCAGTACTTTCGACTCTGGATTATTCATAACATGATTTTTTGCAAAATCTAATGCAGCAGTTGCTCCGTAACATGCTTCTTTAACTTCAATAGCACGTACGAATGGTTGAATATCTAATAGACCGTGAATAAATACTGAAGCAGCCTTACTTTGGTCAACCCCAGACTCAGTCCCTACGATAATCATATCAATTTTTTCTAAATCATCTTGTCTAGTATATCATATGCAGCTTGTGCTCCAAGAGTTACTATATCTTGAGACACAGGAGGAATACTCATTTCTAGTTGTAATAAACCTTTTGTGAATTTATCAGGTTCAATTCCTCGAGCTGTTGCTAAATCACGAATATCTAAATAGTAATTCGGCATTGCAAAACCAATCTTATCAATTCCTATTTTCATTATCTAATTCCTTTCGATTAATTTCGAATTATTTATCTATACAATTTTTCCAATTATATTATACTATTAAACATCTAAAAATTAAAGTCTAATAGCCCGAAACTTTCTTTTATTGTTAAAACTTTCTATACAGATACTATTGTATAAGATTTTTTGAAAATAGTCCACAGATAGCTTTAAAAAACTATAAAACGCGAAGAAATCTATTATAAAACAGAAACAGAATTACATGTATATTGAAGAGCATATTTATATTATAAATATGCTAAATTTCACATATAATATTTTTTTAAGTGAATCACTAAGAAAATAACACATTTTTCTCTCTAAAATATTTTCTTTCTCCACATTACAAAATAGTTTCTTTCTAATAAAAAAA
>CAKMQO010000048.1 GCA_927911695.1 uncultured Gemella sp.
TAATATATTCAATATTTAATTAAATTTTTAGAAAAATTAAAATTTTTGTTGACAACAGTAAAAAAGTATATTATACTAATAAACAGTTAATTGAATATGTACCTCACAAAATAAGTGAGGTAGAGGTTGCGATTTTTATCAGTAGGGTAGTTGAAAGCGTAGGGCTTGATGAGATTACTTGAAAGGAAACGTCGCCGAAATGATATTAATCCTATGTTAATATTGTTGGGCCTATATTGAACTAAGTATAGGACTGTCATAGTCGTGAGGCTATGTTGCGCTACTAATATCTTGTTTTGGAGAGATAATGTGAAGTATAACTCCGTGCAAATATGGTAGAAGTTATGCTTTTTTATTTTATCAAGGAGGTTTTTATTATGACAAACAACAGCAATAACAATAATGCAACAGAAGTAAAAAGAAATTTACGATCACGTCATATTAGTATGATTGCTATCGGAGGATGTATTGGTAGTGGATTATTCATGACAAGTGGTCAAGCAATTCAAAGTGCGGGACCTGGGGGAGCTATTGTAGCATACTTATGTATCGGACTTATGGTATATTTCTTAATGACATCATTAGGGGAAATGGCAACATATCTTCCTACATCAGGGTCATTCAGTACATATGCAACACGTTATGTAGATCCTTCGTTAGGATTTGCTTTAGGATGGAACTATTGGTTTAACTGGGTAATTACAGTAGCAGCTGACGTAGAATTATCTGCATTAGCTATTAGTTATTGGGAGCCTATGAGAGTACTGCCTCACTGGGCTTGGAGCTTATTATTCCTAGTTATTATTATCGCTTTAAACTCACTTAGTGTTAAAGTATATGGTGAAAGTGAATATTGGTTTGCACTTATTAAAGTAGTAGTAGTAATCATTTTCTTAGTAGTAGGATGCTTAACTATCTTTGGTATTTTAGGTGGTGAATACATTGGATTCAAAAACTTAACAATCGGTGATGCACCATTTATCGGAGAAGATTCTTCATTATCAGGACAAATCCTTGCTACTCTTGGAGTATTCTTAATCGCAGGATACTCATTCCAAGGTACTGAGTTAATCGGTATTACTGCTGGTGAAAGTGAAAACCCAGAGAAAAGTATTCCAAAAGCTGTAAAACAAGTATTCTGGAGAATTTTAATCTTCTACGTACTAGCTATCTTAGTAATCGGATTATTAATTCCTTATACTTCACCAGATTTATTAGGTGCTGCAAGTGCTGAAGAAATTGCTAAATCACCATTTACAATTGTCTTCAAAAATGCAGGTTTTGCATTAGCTGCAAGTGTAATGAACGCAGTAATCTTAACGTCAATTCTATCAGCTGGTAACTCAGGTATGTACGCATCAACAAGAATGCTTTATGCGATGAGTAAAGAAAAACTTGCGTATCCAATTTTTGGTCGTGTTACTAAATATGGTACTCCTGTTATATCATTAGTTGCAACAGCTGCAGTAGTATTCTTAATCTTCTTAATCCAACTTACAAGTGCTAATGCTTATACATATATCGTAGCAGCGAGTGGATTAACTGGATTTATCGCTTGGTTAGGTATTGCGTTAAGTCACTATAGATTTAGAAGAGCATTTATTGCTCAAGGTAAAGATTTAATGATCTTAAATATAGAGCAAAATGGTTCCCAGTAGGACCAATCATCGCTTTAGTGTTATGTATCATTGTAATTATCGGTCAAGATACAGAACTTATTACTAAAGGTGTAGTTAACTGGAGCGGAATGTTAACAACATACATGGGAGTTCCAATCTTCTTATTCTTCTATCTATACCACAAAATTAGATATAAAACAAAAATGATACCTTTAGATAAAGTTGATTTATCTCAAGATGTAGATACTAAATAATTAAATTTAATCCTAGTTCAAATTTGAACTAGGATTTTTTATATCTAGAAATTGTTTTTTTTGTATTTGTTTAAAGTACATGATATGAAAACAGTTGAAAAATATAATAATTTTGATAAAATACGGGAAATTTTCTAGTTTTTGTGGTATTATAAAGGGTAGATTAAATTTAGAAAGAGGAGGAATTTCTGTGAATCTTGAATACCCATATAGTTATCAAAATGTAGAAGATATGGCGAGTAAATATTTATCAGATGAGCAAATTGAAATTATAAGAAAAGCTTATGAATTTGCAAAAATTGCTCATGAAGGACAATTTAGAAAATCAGGGGAACCATATATATTACACCCAGTTCAAGTTGCAGGAATTTTAACTGAGCTTAAATTAGATTATGCAACGATTTGTGCTGGTTTCTTGCATGATGTTGTAGAAGATACTAAGTATACATTTGATGATATTAAAGAAACTTTCGGAGAAGATATAGCAGTAATAGTTGATGGAGTTACAAAATTAGATAAAGTAAAATTCCGTTCTAAAAAGCAATCACAAGCAGAAAATCATAGAAACTTTTTGTATCTATAGCAAAGGACTTACGTGTTATTTTCGTTAAACTTGCGGATAGACTTCATAATATGAGAACTATGAAGTATATGAGAGAGGAGAAACAACGTGAGATTTCTAGTGAAACACTTGAAATTTATGCGCCTTTAGCTCATAGATTAGGGATAAGTTCTGTTAAATGGGAACTGGAAGATACATCTCTTAGATACCTACATCCATCTCAATATTTTTCAATAGTAGGGATGATGAAACAAAAAAGAAGTGCAAGGGAAAAAAGTATAAAAGATGCTTGTTCAAGTATTACATCAATTCTTGCAGATAATAAGATAAAAGCACAGGTAACAGGAAGACCAAAACATATCTATAGTATTTATAAAAAAATGGTTAAACAAAATAAAAGTTTTGATCAGATTTACGATTTACTAGCCGTTCGTGTTCTGGTAGATAGCGTAGCCGATTGTTATGCTACTTTAGGTCTTGTAAATAATCTTTGGGTGCCTATTCCAGGAAGAATCAAAGACTATATTGCGATGCCAAAACCTAATATGTATCAATCGCTTCATACAACGGTAATTGCACCAGATGGACAAACTTTAGAAGTTCAAATTAGAACTTATGAAATGCATGAAATTGCCGAAAAAGGGATTGCTGCGCACTGGGCATATAAAGAAGGTAAGAA
>CAKMQO010000049.1 GCA_927911695.1 uncultured Gemella sp.
ATATGAAACTGCACCACTAGTACAAAATACAGCACAAGCAAAAAAATTAATTACTCGGACAAAGTTAGCTCAGTAGTTGTAAGTGAAATTACTGAAGATGGTTATGTTACACTTCATGGTGATCATAGCCACTATGAAAAAGGATTAGTTCCTTACAACGCTAAAATTCTTGATTCATTAGTTTATAAAAAATAAAGACTATAAAACTAAAAAATGAAGATATTCAGTATGAACTTGCAGAGGGATATGTAATAAAAGTTAATGGTAAATATTACTATTATCCAAAAGAAGGAATATCTCAAAACAATGTTGTAGATGAAAAAACAGGAAAAGAAATTTCAGCACATGCACATCACCATCATCACCATGGTGAATCTAGTGAATCTAAAGGAAGTGGAGATAACTACACATTTAATCCAAAAGATATAGTAAGTGAAACTCAAGATGGTTATGTAGTTCGCCACGGCGATCACTTCCACTATATTAAGAAGAGTGAATTATCAAGTGCACAATTATCGGAAGCAAAAGAAGCTGGAGTTAATCCAACATTAGCATCATCTGCGGCAGGAGTAACAACACCAACGAGTGATGGATACATATTCAAAGGTGAAAGTGATATTATAGGAAGAAACAGTTTTGGCTTTATAGTTCAACACGGTAATCATCAACATATAATTCCATATTCTCAATTAAGAGGAACACAATGGGAATATTTATTAAATGATCAAGGAACTACAACTAATAACACTAATACAACAGTAGTAAACACTCCAAAAACTAATATAGTAAATGACAATCATCATGACCATCATGACCATTCATCAGATCACGGAGATGACTATAAATTTGATCCAAAAGATATAGTAGCTGAAGATGAAAATGGATATACAGTACGCCATGGAGATCATTTCCACTATATTCCAAAGAATAAAGTAGAGAAACCTGCTGAAACTGTTAAACCAGCTCCAGCTATTCCAACTCCTACTTTACCTGATGTGAAAAATGAAGAGAAACCTGTTGAAGCTGTTAAACCAGCTCCAGTTATTCCAACTCCTTCTTTACCTGAAGTGAAAAATGAAGAGAAACCAAAAGTAGAAGAAACGGTTGTAAGATCTAGCATTTTATCTTTTGCAGGTGTACAATTTGAAACTAGTGATGGATTTATTTTATCTGATGAAAGTATAATAACACCAACTTCAACAGGTATTTTAGTAGTTCATAGTGGGCATCAACATTTTATATTCTATAAACAATTAGTTAATTCTAAGTGGGAAAAACTTATTCCTCATCAATATTTGAATAAAGCAAAAGATGAGTATGCTGAATTAGAAAAAGAAGTTAATGACAAAATTAATTATCTTTCTAAAAAGAATAATATAGCTAAAGATAAATTTAGTTATGTTATTACTTCAAACGGGGATGCAATTTCATACAATGGAAAAACGGAATTGTTAAAAGATATAAATATCAAAGAAAATATAGAGACGAATAATTCGAATACTCTAGACACTGAAGTAAATAATTCTTCAAATAATAATTCAAGCAATAATTCTGCAACTACTAATACAGAGACACCAAATAATTCAGCAGAAGGGAAAAATGAAAATTCAGCAGAGGAAAGAGAAATTGAAGAAAAAATTGATTATGTTGCTAAACAATTAAATATAGATAAAAGTGCTATAAAATTAATTGAAACAGCAGAAGGTAAGGCGGTGGTATATCCACATGGAGATCATAGCCATACTATATTGATTAAAGACATAGATACATCAAAACCTTTGGCAGATCCACATAGTAATTCGGGAGCTGAGACGCTGAAAAAATTAGGATTTGATGATGATATTATTCATGATATTCAACACGCATCAGCTGATACTGATTTTCCTACACACGAGACAAATGTAGAGAAAATGAAAGAGTGGTTGAAAACTGTTAAGTATCTAAACATAGGTCAAAACAAAAATCCACTTAAAAGAAATGGATTGGATCTTATGCCAAATATTGAAGTTCTAGGTATTGGATATACTTCTATCGATGACATAACACCTGTTTATAAATTCAAAAAATTGAAACAATTATATGTATCAAGAACTGGTATTAAGGATTACTCATTTATAAAAAATATACCAACACTAGAAGGAATTGATTTCTCTGAAAATGATATACAGGATATCTCATTCTTAAAAGATTATCCGAACTTAAAATTAGTCTCTGCAGCAGGAAATAATATTGAGAATATTGATGTACTAAAAAATCTTACTAATTTAGAGTCATTGAATTTAGACAATAACAAAATTAAAGATATCTCAGCGCTACAAGATTTAAATCATTTAAGAGCAGTTAGCCTTGAAAATAATAATATTACAAAATTAGATGCATTGAGTAGTAAAAATGAATTAGAACGTTTATTCTTATCTAATAACAGTGGTTTAGAATTAGCAACTCTTAAAAATGATAGTTTAGAGCAATTAACAGTAAACAATACTAATATTAGAGACTTAAGTGTTGTTTCTAACTTGCCTAAGTTGAAAAAAAATAGTGGCAAATGATAATAAAATAACAACATTATCTCATTTGAAAAATGCTAAAGTTTTAGAAAGTGTAGAAGTTAATAATAATAAGATTGACAGTTTAGATTTTGAGAATAGTACAATTACAAGTCTAGAAATTAAAAACAATAAACTAGAGGATATTAACAATGTTAATAAACTATCTGCGCTTGAGAATCTAGATGCTAGTGGAAATAAAATTAGTGAGTTTCCATCTAATAAACAAAATAAATTGATTAACTTAACGATTAATAACAATGTTATTAGAACAATGGAAAATGTAAATAATCTTACAGCACTAAAATACTTAACAATGTCAAATAACTATGTATCTACATTAGCATTAAAAGAAAAAAATAAAACTTTAGAATACTTAGATATAAGTCATAATACTGTTCCAAAAGAAGAGTTAGAAATTCCAAGTGGCGGGAATATACCAAAAGGAATAATGAGTAATTTTGAAAAAGTCGAAGGTGGAGATATAAAAGAAAATTATACTTTATCTGCAGACTATATTACAGAACAGGCAGAAAAACTACAGGAAGAGATATTAAAACTTAAAGATGAGAAAAAATTAGCTCCAGAAGTAGCGGATGAATTAAAACAAAAAGCTCGTATTATCTATCTTGATATGTCTTACAGTGTAGATCAAAGCAGAAATAAACAGATTGATTTAGAAAAACAATTGAGTGCAATAAGAAAACAAGTTAAAGATAACCTAGTCACTCCAACTGCTGAGGATACGAATAAAGAAACTTCAGTAACGGAGCCGTCTAATAGTGAGGTAAACCATGATTCAGAAACACATAATCATACTGAAACCGAAGAACACGATTTTGTATTCGATGCTAATAATATAGTTAGTGAAGAAGGTGATGGATATATTGTAAAACATGGTGATCATAATCACTTTGTTAAAAAATCTGATTTATCAGCTAAACAACTAGAAGAAGCAAAAGAATTTTTAGCTAAGAAAGGTGAAGCAACAACAACCGAAGATAAAGCAACTATAGATAGTAAGAAAAATTATATTTCACTATTTTATGGAATAAATGAGAGTGCTATTACAGTTGATAATAACACATTAGTATTTAATTATAACGGTGTTCCTAAACGTCTTGCACTTAGTGATATAACTGTTCCAGTGATGAGCTCAGATTTAGAAGGAGATTTTGAAAAAGAAATAACAGCATTGGCAAGTAGTATGAACACAACAGTTGAACATATACAGGTTCAAGATGGTCAAATGATAGTAAATCATGGTGATCATAACCATTATTATCCAATTAAGAGTCCTGGATGGAGACTATATAATCAAAACAAAATACCTTATATAGATATTCCTAAAGTAAATGGTAATATTGATGAAGCAGTAGTTAATAGCAGATTAACAGAATTAGAAAATAAAGCTCAGACTGTACTTGCTAATAATCCTGCGAAATTAAGAAAAGTACTAAATTGGTTGAGTAACTTTAGAGAAGTTAGTTTAGCCTGGCATGTTACAGCAACAGATGGTTATTTACAAGCATTAGATAAGTTTGAAAAAACTCAAATAGATATATAGTCTATATTACAACATAAAAAGTAGTGAATTAAGAGAGGAAATCTTAACTCACTACTTTTTATATTTTAATAAAATTAAGAAATGCCAAGAGAAATCTTTTAGACTCTCTTGGCATTATTATGAAAAGAAAAACTATATTTAGTAGGGTACAAAACTAATCTCTTTCAATTTTTTGTGATTCCGCGCATGTATGGACGAAGAACTTCTGGTACTGTAATAGAACCATCTTCATTTTGATAGTTTTCGATTATAGCCGCTAGACAACGTCCTACCGCTAATCCAGAACCATTTAATGTGTGAAGGAATTCAACTTTTCCAGTATCTTCACGTTTGAAACGCATATTTGCACGACGTGCTTGGAAATCTGTACAGTTTGAACAAGAGCTGATTTCTTTATAAGCGTTATAACTTGGTAACCAAACTTCGATATCGTAAGTTTTAGCACTAGAGAATCCAGTATCTCCAGAACATAAAGTAATTACACGATATGGTAAGTTTAATTTTTTAAGAATATTTTCAGCATGTCCAGTCATTATTTCTAATTGTTCATATGAGTTTTCAGGTTTAGCGAAACGAACCATTTCTACTTTATTAAATTGGTGAAGGCGGATTAATCCACGAGTATCACGACCAGCGCTTCCTGCTTCAGATCTGAAACATATACTGAATGCTGTAACACCTTTTGGTAACATATCTTCAGTTAAGATTTCTCCATTGTAGTAGTTTGTTAATGGAACTTCTGCAGTAGGAATAAGAGTTAATCCCTCAGACTCAACTGTATATACATCTTCGACAAATTTAGGGAATTGACCTGTACCGAATAGGGCAGTTCTATTAACTAATTGGGGTACCATAAATTCTTCATATCCATGCTCAACAACGTGAGTATCAATCATAAAGTTTATTAGTGCACGCTCAAGTAGTGCTCCAGCTTTTTTTGTAGAATACGAATCTGCTTCCTGAAATTTTAGATGCACGTTCGAAATCCGCAATATCTAATTCTTCAACTAAATCCCAGTGGGCTTTTGGTTCAAAATCAAACTCTCTAACTTGTCCAATACGACGAACTTCGATGTTTTCATCTTCATCTTCACCAATAGGAGTCTCATCAGAGATAAGGTTAGGGATTCTAATAATTTTTTCGTTAATTTCTTCAGCGATTTGTTTAACTTCAATATCACGAGCTGTAATTTCATCAGAAACGTGCTTCATATCTGCGATTACATCTGAAGCATCTTCACGTTTTCTTTTTAAGATAGCAATTTCTTCACTTTTTTTTGTTACGAAGTGCTTTTAAATCCTCTACTTGAACAAGTAGCTCACGACGTTTCTTATCTAAGTCTATAAGTAAGTCAACTACAGTTGTTTCTAAGTTTCTTGCTGCTAATTTTTCTTTTACCATTTCAGGATTTGCTCTGAATAATTTAATATCTAACATAATTGTATGCTCCTTCTAAATAATTTATATTGATTGAATTTTTACAAGTAAAATAAAAAGTCCCTTACGCCAAAGACGCAAGGGACGATTAATTTCTATACCGTGGTTCCACCCAAATTCAATCTAAAAGATTCTTGAAATTTAATTTGATATTATTTATAGTAGAATTTTAAAATAAACAATAAGTACTTTCAGCATTTGTACTCTCTCTGGGAATGTTCTTAGATTAAAACATGTCTATAATCAATTTTATATATTTTATTTAATATAATTTTACTCTATTTTTATCTTTTTTTGTCAAGTCTTTTT
>CAKMQO010000050.1 GCA_927911695.1 uncultured Gemella sp.
TTATTGAAACTAAAAATAATACAAAAATTATAGTAGACCAAAACAAGGTAGATTCTATGAATTTAACCACAGAATCTGGAGATATTTTCGCAAAAATTAAAGGAATAAACAAGATTATCAAATTAATTACAGTAAGAATACAACAGCTGCTAAGGAAAAACAAATTACAGCAATTTCAAATAAAGGAAAAGTTGAAATTAGCTTTATTTAAATTAGAGTCTGAATTTTTCGAAATATTAAAAAGAAGAGATGGATTTTAATAAGTCCATCTCTTTAGTTTTAAAATTTCCCGTATTTTATGAAGTTTTCTAGTTTTCTTCTATCTTTATCGCTCATTCGAATATGTCTATTTTTTAGTTCTCTTGAATTATGTTTTCTGGTTATTTTAGAAACATTTTGTTTTCTATCTTTTAACTCTTTTATAAACATGTGACAATCTCTTAGAATGGCTCCATAGCCAAGTGTTGTATCACGCTCATCGTTATCATCACTCACAACTATAATATCCACAAAGTGATCTATTCTTAATTCTCGAGTTTTTCTTTCTATCCATTGATCAGCACGTTCTCCGGTTTTTGTATAGACAATACTGATAGGTGGTTCTTCTTTTATATATTCTTTTGCACGAGTTAGATAGGCATCAAATACACAATAGACGATGTAATTATTTCCTCCTGCATATTCACGTAACATGTCGATTAGAATATCACGTTCAGTAGGGAAGGTAGAGCTTTTTTATTAAGTTATACTCTTTCATACGAAAAAGTAAATTATAACCATCAATTAAATAAATATTGTTTTTTCATAAAAAAGCCTCCTTTGTAAATTTAATTAATTACTTTCCTCATATCTACATGCTCAATACCCGCATCTAAATATATTTTATCATTAACTCGGTTGTAACCTAATGATTCATAGAATTTTTCAGCTTGAATTTGAGCACTCAATTCTATAATTACTTCTCTTTTTAAAATGTTTTTTGCAGTAGTTTCGCAGCCAACTATAAGCTTACGACCGATACCTTTTCCACGATATTCTTTATCAATAACAACGCGTCCGATGTGAATAACATCTTTATCCATATCGATAAGACGTGCGACTCCAATAAGATTATCGTCATGAAAATATCCAATATGAACAGTGTTCGCACTATGATCTTTGTCATCTAATTCTAGTTCAATAGGAACATTTTGTTCTTTAACAAATACTTCAATACGAAGAGCAAAACCAAGGTCGAGCTCTTCTTTAGATTCTAATATTTTAATCATTAGATTTTATTCTTTCATACATAATGATTCCAGCAGCTACAGAAGCATTTAAGCTTTGTATTTTTCCTAACATTGGAAGGTGATATAAGAAGTCACATTCATTAGTAACAACTTTACTCATTCCTTCACCTTCATTACCGATTACAATAGCTAAAGGTACATCTTTTGCAATTTTTGTATAATCTTCAGAACGTTCTGCTAGTGTAGTTCCAGCAATCCAGAACCCTTTTTCTTTTAGTTTTTTAATAGCATCAGTTAGGTTTGATACGCGAATAACGGGCATGTGTTCAATCGCTCCTGCAGATGCTTTAACTGCAGTTTGACTAACCACAGCAGCACGACGTTTAGGGATTATTATAGCTTTAACACCACTAGCCTCAGCAGTTCTAATTATCGCTCCAAGGTTATGTGGATCTTCAATATGGTCTAAAATTAGTAGGGTAGTATCCTTACTAATTTCTAGGTTATTTACTACTTCATCAAGTTCAAAGTAGGCGTATGGGGCAACATAGGCGATAACCCCTTGGTGACGTTCAGTAGTAGAATTATCTAGTTTACGTTTTGGAACTTCTTGACAAATGATTTTTTTCTCATTAGCAATAGCAAAAATTAGATTTTAATCTTCCTTTTTCAATACCTTCTTGGAATAAAATTTTATTAATTTCGCGCCCTGATTTAATAGCTTCAAGTATAGCGTTACGACCAGCAATTACTTCTTTATCTAAATCCACCTCAGGAGTTTGGACTTGGGGTTTTTGTTCCTTATTTTTTAGTCTTAATTCTTTATAGTGTTTATTGTTTTTCTTCATATAGTTTAATTATGTAGTTAAACATTTCCTCCAATCTTTCAAAGTTTTTTTCTAAATATAAATAACCAAATACTGCCTCTAAACCTGTAGCAAGTTTATATTCCATAATGCTTGCGTTCTTTGCTTTAGAGTTGTTTTTTTGATTTTTTGCACGGTTATAAATTTTTTTCTTCTTGTTCTGTTAATATACTATTATTTAGTATGTTTTCCATAAAACTTGCTTGTGCTCTTGCTGATACGATTGTAGAAACTGTCTTATGAAGATCATTTATTTTCCTAAGTGATTTTCATAACGTATTCTCTACTCATAATATCATAGATGCTGTCTCCAATGTAGGCAAGGGTTAGAGCTTGCATTTGATTAGGATTAGCGAAGTTTTTTTCAGTAAATTTAAAAGTTATATTTTTTCCATCGTACACCTTGTTTAGTATCTTCTAGGATAATTCCTTGTTCTTTTAAGTCATCTCTAATTTTATCAGCTAAGGCGAAATCACGGTTTTTACGAGCTTCTTCACGTTCAGCTATTAAACTTTCGATGTGTTCACTATCAAGTGTATTATCTTCTTTAACGCTTATTCCAAGAATAGAACTATAAGTTTCAAATGCAGCGTTGATTAGCTCTAGAGTTTCTTTGTTGACAGCTTCTTTTGCTGTGTATGAATTAGATATTCTTACGATTTCATACCATGAAGAAAGAGCGTTTGCTGTATTGAAATCATCTTGCATATATTCTTCAAATTTGTTTAACTCTTCTGTAACTAATGCTACAACTTCTGTATCTAATTTTTCTTCAGTCATTTCGTTATTTAATCTGAATTGTAGATTTTGATATGAAGTTTTTAATTTTTTCGAAGTTTGTTTTTGCTAATTCAATATTTTCTAATGTGTAGTTAATTGGAGTTCTATAGTGAACTGTCAACATGAATAAACGAAGTACCATTGGATCGATTTCAGCAATAATATCTTTTACTAATCGGAAATTCCCTAAACTTTTACTCATTTTAACATTATCAATATTTATAAATGCATTGTGCATCCAGTAATTACTAAATGGTGCATGGTTATGACATTCTGATTGTGCAATCTCATTTTCATGGTGAGGGAATGTTAAATCTTGACCACCAGCGTGGATATCGATTGTTTCGCCCAGTGTTTCTTTAGCCATAACAGAACACTCAATATGCCAACCGGGGCGACCTTCTCCAAATGGACTATCCCATTTAACTTC
>CAKMQO010000051.1 GCA_927911695.1 uncultured Gemella sp.
AACATTCACAATTAGTAATTTAGGTATGTATGGAGTTAAGAGCTTCGTACCAATCATTAACCAACCAAATACAGCTATTTTAGGTGTAAGTGCTACTGTACCAAAACCAGTAGTATTTAATGGTGAGGTTACTGTAAGACCTATCATGACATTAACATTAACAGCGGATCACCGTGTTGTTGACGGATTAGAAGGAGCTAAATTCATGAAGACTCTGAAAGAAGCTATAGAAAATCCACTATCATTACTAATCTAATAGTGATATAATTTATATAAGAAAACAAGATAAAGTGTATAAGGAGTGATTATAATATGGCAGTAGAAGTTATTATGCCAAAAGCCGGAAGTGAAATGGAAGAAGGCGAAATCGTACAATGGTTTAAGCAAGAAGGAGACGAAGTTAAAGAAGGAGAAGTCCTACTTGAAATCGTAACTGATAAGGTAAATATGGAAGTTGAAGCTGAAGCAAGCGGAACTTTATTAAAAATAGTTCACCCAGCGGGATCAACAGTACCAGTAGTACAAACAATTGCTTGGATTGGTCAACCTGGAGAAGCAGTACCTGGAGCAGATGGTGCAACAGCAGCAGCTCAAGAAGTTGTTAAAGAAGTAGCAGCAGATGTTAAAGTACCTGAAACTAAAGTAGAAGAGTCAGCACCAAAACGTGAACGTCGTGGAGAATATGATGTAGTTGTAGTTGGTGGTGGACCAGCAGGATATGTAGCGGCTATTAAATCAGCTCAATTAGGTGGAAAAGTAGCATTAGTAGAAAACCGTGAGCTAGGTGGAACATGTTTAAACCGTGGATGTATCCCAACAAAAACATTCTTACATAATGCTGAAATCATTAACCACATCCGTTCTGCAAAAGATCGTGGTATCAAACTAGTAAATGATGCATTTACAGTTGATATGGAACAAACAGTAGCAGTTAAAAATAAAGTTTCAAAAACTCTATCAGGAGGAATTGCAGGATTACTTAAATCTTACGGTGTTAAAGTATTTAATGGTGTAGGACGTTTAACAGCTGATAAGAAAGTTGTAGTTGATGAAAAAGAAACAATCGATGCTGATAACGTAATCTTAGCTGGTGGATCAAAAGTAAGTAGAATTAACATCCCAGGAATGGAAAGTGATAAAGTTCTTACAAGTGATGAGTTCCTAGATATTACAGAAGTACCATCTCGTTTAGCAGTAATCGGTGGTGGAGTAATCGGTTCTGAGCTAGGACAAGCATTTGCTACATTTGGATCTAAAGTTACAATCGTTGAAATGGCAGATCGTCTAATTGCTGGTATGGATAAAGATGCATCAGTAGCATTAGAAAAACAATTTAGAAAACAAGGTATCAATGTTTTAACATCAACTAAACTATTAGAAATCGTTGATAAAGGTCACGAAGTAGTAGTTAAAGTTGAAGGGAAAGAAGATATCGTAGCTGATAAAGTATTATTATCAATTGGTCGTGTTCCAGATAATACATGTCTAGGAGAATTAGCAGATAAATTTGAAATGGAACGTGGACGTGTTAAAGTTGACGAATACATGGAAACATCAGTTAAAGGTATTTATGCTCCTGGTGATATTAACGGAGTTAAGATGTTAGCTCACGCAGCGTTCAAGATGGGAGAAGTTGCAGCTGAAAATGCAATGGGTCACCACAAAAAAAGTTGATCTTAAAGCTACTCCAGCAGCAATTTACACTCACCCAGAAATCGCTATGGTTGGTCTAACTGAAGAACAAGCAAGTGAAAAATATGATATTAAAGTTGGTAGATTTAACTTTGCAGCTAACGGTCGTTCATTAGCATCTAACCAAGGTGAAGGATTTATTAAAGTAATTATGGATACTAAATACAGAGAAATTTTAGGTATTCATATCGTAGGACCAGTTGCAGCTGAACTGATTAATGAGGGGTCTACTCTGTTACAAACAGAAATGACAATTGATGATGTTATGGATATAATCCATGGTCACCCAACATACTCAGAAGCTTTATATGAAGCTATGGCTGACTGTATCGATATGTGTATCCATGCACCTAAGAAAAAAACTAAATAATAGTTTATAAAGAAAAAGATGGCTAGCAATTTGCTAGTCATCTTTTTTATATAATAATTTCGAAATTTAGAAGGGAGTAGCTCAAAAATCGTGATTTCGTAGAAATCGATTTTGTCGAGTGACCTCCGCACAGTTACTAGATATCTAAAAAAGCTTTTATAAAAGCGGATTTAGATATCAATAAACCATTGTGTCCATGAGTTATCATAAACATTTTTAAAAAATTACAGGACTGTTGGGCAACCCTAAACTCTTCTCGCAATATACCATATTTTATTGAGTCGTAATAAACTCCATTGTAATATCTAACTTTTCTAATTCTTGCTTCACAAAGAAATCCTAGTTTTTCTGCTAGTTTCATCATCCTAGTGTTTCCGCTCCAAGTAGTTAAGCCGATGTGTTGTATTTCAGGAAATCTATTAAAACATATCTCAATCCACTTATATAAAGCAGTGTACCCTATACCTTTTGCCCATATATTTTGATCATATATAACAATTCCAATTTCTAACCAACGAGTAGCTAAGCTTTCCCAATAATAAGTAACAATGCCGATTGGTTTATCATTTAAAAATATGCCTAAGACACGCTCACTTAAGTAATATTCATGATGATTTTTTAGTAAGAATGTTTCTAAATCTATATATTTATATTCATTAAAGTATGGAGCGTTATATTTACTCCACTCGGGATTATCTGATGAGTAAATTATTTTATATAAATCCTTTAAATGTTTTTCTTTAATCTTTTTTAGTGTAATCATATGTATCTCCTTTTCTTTATTATATCATACAAGATGTCTAAAATATGATTGTCATAGTTGAATTCATTAGAATATTAAATTTTATTATGATATAATGATTCTTGTATAAAATGTTAAGAGGTAAAAAATGGAGAAATTTAGTAAAATAATATCAGATATTTTCCTTTGGATAATGAACATTGGTTTGTTAATAATAGGAATATTATTATCATTTGGATTAATAATGGAAGCTAAAGAAATATATCATGAAGGTGTGAAATTTTTAGCTGATCAAGGTAACTATCAGCACTTTGTTGAAGGAATATTAGTATTCTTCCTATATTTTGAGTTTGTAGCTCTGATTGTGAAATATTTTAAAAACAACTATCATTTTCCACTACGATATTTTATTTATATTGGTATTACAGCGATTATTAGGTTGATTATCGTACAACATGATGACCCTAAGAGTGTTCTAGTCTGAGCTGGAGCAATTTTATTGTTAGTTATAAGTTTAGCTATTGCTGAGAAATTTTATAAAAAAAAGATTAAGAAAAGACTTCGAATGATCTGACCCCAAAAAGTTAGACTTAGGATAGCGTAGTAGTTATAATGACTGCTACGCTCATCTTTTTTATATTTATACAGTCATATGTTTTAATTCTATATTGCCTTAGGACTTAACCATCCTAGTTTCTCTTTTATTCTCATCTTCACTATAGTATTTATATATTTTCAAT
>CAKMQO010000052.1 GCA_927911695.1 uncultured Gemella sp.
GAGTTAGAAAAATTTGCCGAAGAGAATAGAGTTCCAATTATCGATAAAATCGGGATAAGATTTTTAATTCAAATGCTGAAAGTAAAGAAAGCTAAGAATTTATTGGAAATAGGAACAGCAATTGGATACACATCTATTAAATTAGCTGAAAAAATAGGATGTAATGTCACAACTATTGAGCGTGATGATAAGATGTATAACCAAGCAAAAAACAATATTGAAAAGAGAAATCTAACTGATAAAATAACATTACTTCATGCTGATGCATTAGAACTTCAAGATGAAGTAGTGACAAATGCACCTTATGATGTAGTTTTCATCGATGGTGCTAAAAGTCAAAGTAGAAAGTTTTTTGAATTATATGAACCATATTTTGCTGAAGATGTTGTAGTTATTACGGATAATGTACTATTCAAGGGGATGGTTGCAGATCCAAGTATTATTAAGCATAGTAGAGATTTAAAACAACTTTCTAGAAAAATTAATAATTACAATGAATGGTTATTAAAACATGAAAACTATGAGAGTGTAATATTGCCATTTGGAGATGGGATAACTATAACAACGAGAAAATAAAGAGGTACTAACTTATGAAAAAGTTCAATATTTTTCTAATTATATATTTTATAATGTTTTTTCTACTATTTATTGCAAATACAATAATAGAAACTATGACAGAGTATAGTTTAATAATAGTTTATTATCCCTACTTTTATTATCTAGCAGTAGTATTAGTATTAGTAAAATTTTGGGAACTATTATTTAAATGGATGATTAGAGATGAAGAACAAGATTCTATAGTTATGGGTCTGTTTAAGGGGGTTACTCTTGTGTTTAGTTTTTTTGCTACTTTATTTATACTTCTTATTGTAGGACTAGCTTGTGGTTCAACATCATCTGAAAAATATGAAGATTTAGATTTACGAGCGTATGCTTCGCCTAATAAGTTAAATAAGACTGAGTATATAGTAAGAGAAAGAGGAGTTCTTGCAGCAACAACAATTTTTTTATCATGAAAGACATAATTTATTTTTAATGAAGAAAAAAGAGAGTTATTCTCATAAAATTTAATTAACGAGAGGATTTAAAATGACAGTAGAGTTAGTTGTAACACCGAAAAGTATTGATCATATTTATGAACTGATAAATGTAGGAGCTGATAGTTTCATTATTGGTGAAGAAAAATATGGATTACGTCTTGCTGGTGAATTTAAAAGAGAAGAATTAAAGAAGGCTATCGAGATTATTCACCAAGCTGGGAAAAAAGCCTATGTAAGTGTTAATGCGATTTTCCATAATGAACATATAGACGATCTAGTTGATTATTTACATTATCTATCAACGTTAAATGTAGATGCGTTAATATATGGAGAACCAACAATCATTACTATCTTAAGAGAAGAAAATCTTGATTTTAAACTTCAATGGGATCCACATACATTAGCTACGAACTCTTTCTCATGTAATTATTGGGGCAAACGTGGAGCATATAGAACTTGTCTATCAAAAGAATTAACTATTGATGAAATTCTTGAAATTACAGGAAAAAGTGAATATGAGATTGAAGTGCAAGTTCAGGGGATGCTTTGTATGTTCCAATCTGTAAGGAAATTAGTGGATAACTATTTTATGTATAGTGGTAAAGAGAAGTATATTGAAGAATATAGTAATTCTAAAAAACTATTCCTATATAGTCAAGATAGAAATGAACGATATCCAATTTTTGAGGATTCGAATGGGACACACATTATGAGTGCAAATGATATTTGTGCTATTGAAGAATTAGATCGTCTAATTGAAGCGGGAGTATCTGCATTCAAAATTGAGGGTGTTTTAAAAGATGAAGATTACATTACAGAAGTAGTAACGATTTATCGTGATGCTATAGATCTTTATTATGAAGATAAAGATGCATATGAAGATGAAAAACAAGATTTCTATAATGATATAGAGAGAATTAAACCGAAATATAGAGAAGTTGACTTAGGGTTCTTCTATAAGAAAACTATGTACTAATTATATTTTAAATTTTGAAAAAGGGTAAGGTTTCCTAGATAAAAAACCTAATAAAAAAGACAAGGAGGATGGGTCATACTTGAATGTGACCTTAACTTATGGCGATACCAAATATTTCAGAAATTATAGACGGCAAGAGAATAATAACAAAGAAACCAGAATTACTGCTTCCAGCAGGGAATTTAGAAAAATTAAAAATAGCTATTCATTACGGAGCAGATGCTGTGTTCTTAGGAGGGCAGGAGTTTGGGCTTCGTAGTAATGCGGATAACTTTACAATTGAAGAGATTAAAGAAGGTTGTGAATTTGCAGCAAAATATGGAGCTGATATTTATGTTACAGCGAACATTATTGCGCACGATGAGAACTTTGAAGGATTAGATGAATTCTTAATGGCACTTCAAGATGCAGGAGTAAGAGGAATTATCGTAGCGGATCCATATATCATTGAAAGATGTAAAGCTGTAGCTCCAAAAGTAGAGGTACATATCAGTACACAACAATCAATTTCAAACTATAAGGAAGTTAGATATTGGGAAAGCGAAGGAGTGCACCGCGTAGTATTAGCTCGTGAAACAGGATATGAAGAAATTAAAGAAATTCGTGAAAAAACAGATGTAGAGATTGAGATGTTTGTTCACGGTGCAATGTGTATAGCGTATTCTGGACGTTGTACATTAAGTAACTACATGACAGCTCGTGATAGTAACCGTGGAGGGTGTTGTCAATCATGTCGTTGGAATTATGACCTTTATGATGAAGGAACTGATGAAGATACTAAATTATTCGATGAAGGTGCAAATCCTTATGCGATGAGTCCAAAAGATTTAACATTAATTGAAGCAGTACCTGAGATTATTGAATTGGGTATTGATTCGTTAAAAGTTGAAGGACGTATGAAATCTATTCACTATGTAGCAACAGTTGCAAGTGTATATAGAAAACTAATCGATGATTATTGTGCAGATCCAGATAATTTTGAGATGACACCAGAATATAAATTAGAATTATATAAATGTGCTAACCGTGATACTGCGATGTCATTCTTCTATGAGATTCCTAAGTATTCTGAACAAATGTTTGGAAATGAAGGAAGTAAGAAAACAAACTATGATTTCGTTGGGCAAGTTCTTCACTATGATGAAGAAACTCAAATTGCAACAATTCAACAACGTAATTTCTTTAAAACTGGTCAGGAAGTTGAATTTTTTGGACCAGAGATTGATACATTTAGACAAGTTATCGGAGAAATTTATGATGAAGATGGTGAATTGCTAGATGCAGCAAGACATCCACTTCAAATTATTAGAACAAAATTAGACTCTAGAGTATTTAAAAGCAATATGATGCGAAAGGAAATGGGACGCTAATGGCTACAGATAGACCAAAAATTATCGGTATTGTTGGAGGAAGCGGTAGTGGTAAAACTACTGTTACAAAAAGAATTATAGACGAGTTAACTCAAGATAAAGTTGCTTTAATTGAGCAGGATTATTACTACAAAGATCAAAGTCATATGACAATGGATGAAAGAGTTAAAACAAACTATGATCACCCTAGTGCATTTGATAACGAGTTACTTTACAATCATTTATTAGAGTTAATCGAAGGGAAAGCTGTTGAATTACCTGTATATGATTATGTAAATCATACTCGTAGTAAAGAACAAAAACACCAAGAACCTAAAGATGTAATTATTATCGAAGGTATGTTTGGTCTTTATTCAGAGAAACTACGTGAATTAATGGATATTAAGATTTTCGTTGATACACCGAGTGATCTACGTATTTTACGAAGATTATTACGTGATATTAATGAGCGTGGAAGAACTGTAGAATCAGTAATAAATCAATATTTAGTGTCAGTTAGACCTATGCATGAAAAGTATATTAAACCAACTAAACAATATGCTGATATTATTGTTCCTGATGGTGGATATAATGATATAGCGATTGATATTTTAATAACAAAAATCAAATCGCTACTAGCAAAATAATAAAAAAAACGATATAATATAGAGTAGACTAAAAAAAGGAGTATCACTATGGCTTTAGAAGAAAAATTAGAATATCAAATGACCCAAGAAGGTTATGACAAACTTGTTGAAGAATTAGAACACTATAAAAAGTAAAAACGTCCAGAAGTAATTGAAAAAATTAAAAATTGCACGTAGTTTCGGGGACTTATCTGAGAACTCAGAGTACGATGCAGCAAAAGATGAACAAGGATTTATCGAGCAAAGAATTTTAGAGATGGAACAAATGATTCGTTATGCTGTTATTATCGAATTAGATGAAAAATCAAGTACAATTCGTTTAGGTAACAAAGTAACTTATCAAGAACTACCAGATGGTTTAACAGAAACTTACAAAATTGTAGGTAGTGCTGAGGCTAACCCATTTGAATTCAAAATTTCAAATGAATCTCCAGTAGCTCAAGCTTTATTAGGAAAAGAAGTTGGGGATGTAGCAAAAGTTTCATTACCAACAGGTCCAGAAGATTCAATGGATATCAAGATTTTAGCGGTAGAATAGTACTATGATAGCATTAATCGGTGCAATGCCAGAAGAAGTGGCTATAATAAAAGAAAAGATAGAAGATTTACAAGAAAAGAAAATAGCACATGTAACATTTTATGAAGGTAAATATGAAGGACGCAATATTGTGCTTATGTTAAGTTTACCAGGGAAGGTGAATGCGGCTATTGCTACAACTCTATTACTAGATCACTATAAACCAGAGTATGTGATTAATATAGGTGCATGTGGTGCCTTACAAGGTGATATGGAAATTGGGGACATGATCGTTGCTACAGAAGTAAGACATTTTGATGTTGATGCAACAGAGTTTGGCTATGAAATTGGTCAAGTGCCACAAATGCCAGCGGCATATAAGAGTGATGAAGAATTACAAAAATTAGCTTCAGAGATAAGCTTACCAGATCATAAAATCCACTTTGGGTTAGTGGGGACATCCGATTCTTTTATCTCTAATAAAGAGTTGAAAAAAGGAATATTGAAAAACTTTCCTAATATGCAAGTAGTTGAGATGGAAGCAGCAGCAATTGCTCAAACTTGTTACCAATTTGGAACAAAATTTATAGTTTGCCGTAGTGTAAGTGATAAG
>CAKMQO010000053.1 GCA_927911695.1 uncultured Gemella sp.
TTTCTCACAGACCATGCAAAGCCACCTTCTTTAGCTTTTTTACTAGAGTTAAGCGGACCAACATAGTAAGGTATTCTAAATTCTAATAATTGAATGACTTTTTCTCTTATACTAAAGCCACTTTCGTCTTTTTCATCTAAAAAGTTATGATATTTAGCTGCATTATCTAATATTTTCACCAATTCTTCTTTATGAATTTGATAAGGTACAACTGAATTATCTTTTGTTCTTTGAAGTGGCAAGAACTGCTCTAATTCTAAATCTTTAATAATTTCAGCCTTAACTGAACTTTCTTCTAATTTTGCTAATTCTTTAACTAGGAATTTTTTGAAGTCTTCGTAATTACATCCTTTACCTTCTTCACTCTTACGAATATAATTTACGTAGTTAGTACCTTTGTCCTTATCTTCTTTAAATATCAAAGCATATAATTCCACTTTTTTATCTTCAGCTAGTTTAGAATCATTTTTCACAAGATTTTTTAATTTTAATAAATCATCTCTATGTTTTTCATAAAGTTCTACTTTTGATTCTGATAGTGTTTTTCCTTCTTTTTTAATATCTGATAAAATAATACTGTCATAAACTAGCTTAGCTAAATCAAGAAGCTCTATATAATTTGATAATACTTGTTCATAATCGTGGCGAACTTCTTCATAAATTTTCTCTTTAAACGATACAGATTTTATAGATGCATCTAATTCTTTATATTCATCTATTGCGAATAATTTATCCAGCGAAGTTTTTCCACCAAAAATTAATCTAAATACTTCTAATAATTGTTTTTCTTTTGGATAAAGTTTCTTAAGATCATTTACCTTATCTGTTAAAGTTTTTTTCTCTAATGAAATATCCGCAATTTTACCAACAACTTCTTCTGTTACTTCAAATCCCACATGAAATATATCAAGTTCTAATAATTCTTTAATCAAATTGTTTAAATTACCATCTTTAAAACTTTGACCCTGTAGTAAAAAGTGACCTCTATTCTTAAGTATATGGTGTATAGCTAAAAATACCTTTCTAATATCTGGATTATTTTCAGTCATAAGTTTTGATCTTAAATGATATATTGTTGGATAATCTTTATAATAATCTTTATCTGTATAGTCTTTATCATTAAAAATTGCATAAGGAACCTTATGAGTTTTATCTTCATAATGGTATTGACTTTCTTTTAATCTCAAGAAGAAATTTTCATCAACTATTTTTACTTCAGTAGCAAATAACTCCTCTAGAAGATTTAAACGCCATTTTCTTCTAGCAAGTCTCCTTCTACTAGAACGATATCCGCGACGGTCTTCTGCTGTTGTAGCCTCTTCAAATATTCTAACTCCCCATAATCTTTTTTTATTTTTTCTAATTATTTTATACTCAGTATCAGTAGCTGCCCACCCTACACTTGCAGAACCGATATCTAAACCAAGATACCATGTTTTATTAGCCATATGTCCTTTTCCTCCACAAAAATTTTATTACGTGTATAAAAACACTTACATATCTTATTTTACCATAAATACTGTAAATATTGAAAGTAATGTAAAATATTTTTTCCATCTATTATAAATCTGAATAAATACCATTAAATTTTATTAATATTGCTATTTTATAACTTTATCCCAATCTTCAAAAGTGTTAAAATTAATATTGAGGGGGAATTATTATGAATAAAAAGGTATTTATTATTTTCTTTAGTTTATTCACGGCAATATTTTTAATTATCGCTTTGATAATTAATCATACTGGTGAAAGTTATAAAGAAGCAACTATCAATGGAGTTTTTATCAAGGGAGATAAGACTAAGTATAGAGTTAAATTTATAAAAAAAGTTGATGGTGATACTATAATAGTTAACTTCAATAATAAAGAATTGAAAGTCAGATATTTATTAATTGATACACCAGAAACCGTAAAAGCTGGTGTTGAAGTTCAGAAATATGGACCAGAAGCTAGTGAACTAAATGGAAAACTATTATCTAATGCTAAAGATGTTGAAATTGAATTTGATGTTTATCAGAAAGAAGATAAATATCATAGAGCATTGTGCTATGTTTATGCAGATGGAAAAAGTGTTCAAGAAGAGTTATTACTGGCAGGTCTGGCTGAAATAAAATATGTAAAACCTCCTGATACAAGATACTTAGATAAATTTAAAAAAGCTCAAAACAAAGCAAAAAGTAATAAACGTAATCTATGGTCAAATATCTAATTTGTAAAAAATTTATTACTATATACATTATATTTTAAGACATAAAAAATCGACTATAACCTAAAAGTTATAGTCGATTCTTATTTTTATATTCTATTCAATTTTACTATGTTTATAAGAATATGTGAAGTATACGATTAATCCTACGATTACCCATACGAAGAAGATAATCCATGAAGTTAATGTAACACTGTATAGTAAAGCTGCGAATAATACAATTGAGATAATTGGTACTACTGGCATACCTGGTACTCTAAATCCACGTTTAACATCTGGGAATTTTTTGTAGAATACGATAGTAGTGTAACTTACTAATGCGAATGCAATGATAGAAGCTACGTTAGCAAGTTCTGCTAATTTTCCTAGTGGTAAGAACCCAGCTAATACTGCAGTTAAACATCCTAAAGACCATGTAACTGTACTTGGTACTTTGTTGTCGTTAACTTTAGTGAATACTTTTGGTAATAATCCATCACGTGCAATTGTATAAGCGATACGGATACCTGCATACATGAATGATAAGATACCAGCCATAAGTCCGATTACTGCCCCTAGAGAAACAATACCAGCAACTTTGTTTTGACCAACTTCTTCAAGTACGAATACTAATGCATCCCCAGATCCAAGACGGTTGTATTCAACAACCCCTGTTAACACTAAACATACTAAGATGTAGAATGCTGTACATACGATCATAGTGACAATGATAGCTTTTGGTAGAGCTTTTTCTGGATTAATTGTTTCTTCTGCTGATGTAGAAATCGCATCAAATCCAAGGTAAGCAAAGAATACTGTAGTGGCTGCTAACATTACCCCTGAGAAACCTGTAGGTGCAAAATCGTTTGTCCAGTGTGTTGGTTCAACGTACATTGATCCAACTACGATGAATAAGATTACGATACCAACTTTTGCAGCTACCATAAGGTTATTTACAAGTTTACTACTTGATGTACCTCTTGATAGTAAGAATGTAATTAATAATACAATTACGATAGCTGGAATGTTACCATATCCTCCATCTGACGGTAATGTGTAATATACTTTAGGGAGTTCTACACCAAGACCTGCCAGTAGACGAGAGAAGTAACTTGACCAACCGTTTGATACAGTGGCTGCAGAAAGAACATATCCTCCTATTAGTACCCAACCTATAATATAGGCTACAATTTCACCAATTGATACATATAAGTATGTATATGTACTACCACTTGATGGAATTGTTGAAGCTAGCTCCGCATAACAAAGTGCTGCTAAACAACAGGCAACCCCTGCGATTAAGAATGAGAAGATTACCGCTGGTCCTGCTTCTGCTGAAGCTTTACCAGTTAATACTAGAATCCCTGACCCTATAATCGCCCCAATACCGAATAGAATCAAGTCCATCGTTCTCATAGTCGGAGCTAAAGTTTTACTTCTAGCTTCTGCTAAAATAGATTCAACTGATTTTTTTCTTAAATAACTCATAATAAATCCTCCTATTTTTTATTTAAATATTCTCCCTACTAATATTCTTTAATTAAATTATAGCATAGTTGTAAACCTTTTACTACAGTTACTTGGCTTTATGTAAGCCGTTTTGAAGTATAGCAGTAAATATATTACTATTTTTTTATTTTTTTGATTATAATTTTTACCGATATAAGTCTTTATACAATAAGTGAGTGCTCTATAACAGATAGAGCACTCTATTTATACAAATTTTCAACTATTTCTTATTTTTGAATTTCACTATTATATTACAAAGCTGCTTCTACTGGAGTATATTCATATCCTAAATCATCAGCAACTGCTTTGAAAGTAACTTTTCCATTAGCTACGTTAACACCAGGTACTAATTCTGGGAATTTAGCCACAGCTTCTTTAACACCTAATTTCGCGATAACTTTAACGTATTTAGCAGTTGCATTACATAATGCATAAGTAGATGTTTGTGCTACTGCTCCTGGAATATTAGCTACTGAGTAGTGTAATACTCCTTCTTCAACGAATATTGGATTGTCATGACTTGTTGGACGCCCTTCAGTGTATTCAGTTGTACCACCTTGGTCAATCGCTACGTCTACAATTACACCACCATCTGGCATATCTTTAACCATTTCTTTAGTTACTAATTTAGGTGCTTTTGCTCCTGGAATTAATACTGTACTTACTACTAAATCAGCTGTTTTAATAGCATTAGCAATATTGAATTTATTAGAGTAAAGAGTTTCAATTTTACCACCGAAGACATGTGATAATTCTGTTAATGCATCTAAGTTTACATCGATCATTGTTACACGTGCTCCAAGACCAACAGCCGCTGTTGCTGCAGCAGTACCTGCTACACCAGCACCAATAATTACAACATGTCCTGGTTGAACTCCTGGAACACCTTGTAATAAGATACCTTTACCACCTTGAACTTTCGATAAGAATCTTACCCCTTCTTGAACAGCCATTCTTCCCGCAACTTCACTCATTGGTCTTAGTAAAGGTAACCCTCTTCCTACTTTTACTGTTTCGAAAGCAATACCGATAGTTCCTTTATCTACCATTTCTTTTGTTAATTCAGGATCTGCAGCTAAGTGTAGATAAGTATAAATAATTAACCCTTTTCTAAAATATTTATACTCAGATGGAATTGGTTCTTTTACTTTGTAGATTAAATCCGATTTATTCCATACATCTTCAGCTTTCTCTAATAGAACAGCTCCTGCCTCTTCATATTCAGCATCTGAAATACCTGAAGCTAATCCTGCTCCTTTTTCTACATATACAGTGTGGCCATCTAGTACTAACTCATGTACTACTCCCGGTATAGCAGACACTCTACTTTCATTATTTTTAATTTCTTTTGGTACTCCGATAATCATTTCCCTTACCTCCTAATTTTTTTCTGTACTTATATAATAACACAGATCTTCCAATAATGAAAGCGTTTTTCTAATGAAAGTTATAGTGAAAATATTTTCTTTATTTTATTAGTATGTAAACCATATAAAAACTGATAAATTAAACTTTCATAAAATTATTTAATATTAAACTTTTTGAAAATTAGTGTTAATTATTTCTTAGAAAAGAAATTTGAAAAACAGTTGTTTTATTTTTCAAATATAGCTGTTCTATGATTATACTATAACTATTTTTATCATTATACAATTTAACTTATAAAAAATTATT
>CAKMQO010000054.1 GCA_927911695.1 uncultured Gemella sp.
ATAAGTAATTGCAAGTTATTTTAATTTAAATTTTTTAAAAAACTTATTTTTTAGTAAAAAATAATTCTACTTTTTATTGAGTAGATAATAAAATAATACAATTAAGTCAGCTAAAATTCAAGTGAGAAATCAAAATAATAGATAATAAAAGCTATAATTTGAAAAGAAATTTATAAACTATATTATATAGAAGAAAAGATTTTCTAAACCGGGATTTTCCCTAAGTGAACTATTGACTTTTTACTATAGGTAGTGTAGAATTGTAGTTATGGTATGTGACAATTTATTCGAATTTTAATTGTCGAATAGTTGTTATATCATAATAAAAAATTTTTCAAAATAGAAAGAGGTTGCAAAATGATTTATGGAATAATCAGTGTTGCAGCTTTACTTGTTGGACTTTTATTTGGATATATTATTTCAAAAAATTCTATTCAAAAGAAATTAGAATTATCTAAACAAGATGCTGATCATATTATTGGAGAAGCAAGAAAAGAAGCTAGATATATAGTTGAAAAAGAAACTACTATCGCTAAAAAAGAAGCTGAAGAGATAATTAACATAGCTAATAAAGAAGCAGAATTTAGAAAACAAGATATTCAAAGACAAGAAGATAGAATCGTTCAAAAAGAATCTTCATTAGAACGCCAAACAGAACTTTTAAATAAAAAGATGAGTTGTTAAGTTCTAGAGAGATGAAATTGGAAGAGAAATCTCAACTTCTTGAAGAGAAAAGTAGTGAGGTTAATCAACTTAAGATTCAACAAGAAACAGAGTTGCAAAGAATTGCAAACTTAACAGAAGAACAAGCTCGTGAAGAGATTATGGCCACAGTTGAGACTGATATGGCTAAAGACATGGCAATATATATAAGAAATAAAGAACTAGAGGCGAAAAACGTTGCTGATAAACGTGCAAAAGAACTTATTGTTCAATCATTACAACGTTTTGCTACAGATGTAGTTAGTGAAACTACTGTATCTGTTGTAGATCTTCCAAGTGATGATATGAAAGGTCGTATTATCGGTCGTGAAGGAAGAAACATTCGTACTTTAGAAACATTAACAGGGGTGGATTTAATTATTGATGATACTCCAGAAGCAGTTATCCTTTCTGGATATGACCCAATACGTCGTGAGATTGCAAAAACTGCGATTAAATCACTTATTGATGATGGTCGTATCCATCCTTCAAAAATTGAGGAAGCTGTTGATAAAGCACGTAAAAACATTGATCAAGTTATTCGTGATGCAGGGGAACAAGCTACATTTGACCTTGGAATCCATAATATGCATCCAGATTTAGTAAAAATCGTTGGTAAGTTAAAATATAGAACAAGTTACGGTCAAAATGGACTACAACACTCTATGGAAGTAGCATATATTTCTGGACTTATCGCAGCTGAGTTAGACTTAGATGTCGCAACAGCTCGTCGTGCAGGTTTACTACATGACATCGGTAAAGCACTTGATCATGAGGTTGAAGGTTCACACGTTGAAATTGGTGTAGCTTTAGCACTTAAGTATAAAGAAAATGCAATTGTTGTTAATGCGATTGCTTCTCACCATGGTGATACAGAACCAACAAATCCAATTTCTGTCATTGTTGCCACAGCGGATGCACTTTCTGCATCGCGTCCAGGAGCTCGAAGAGAGTCATTAGAGAATTATATTAAACGTCTACAAAAACTTGAAGAAATCGCAAATGAGCACAAAGGTGTAGAAAAAACATTTGCTATTCAAGCAGGTCGTGAGATTCGAGTAATCGTAAATCCAGAAGAAGTAGATGATACAAAAACTTACAAAATTGCCAAAGAAGTTAAAAATAAAATCGAAGAAACGATGCAATACCCAGGAAACATTAAAGTTAATGTTATCCGTGAGGTTAGAGCAGTTAAGCTTGCAAGATAGTAAATTAAGCGATTGGAATTATCCAATCGCTTTTTTATATGAATTCATTTAGTAGTTTAAATGAAAGATGATATTTAAAATTTAATATTAAGATATAGATAAAAAATTAATAAACTTGGTATTAGATAAATATAAAAATCTCTATAAAACTTTATTGTTATCCTACGATCATTAAGAAATGAAACATTAGATGTGAGTATTGTTATAACAAGTAGTGATAAATATTTGCTTGTTTATTTTTTAAAAATTGTTATATAAAAAATAAGAATATATAAATAAAATACTATTGAAATACGTTTGTTAATAGAAAATCTATGTTGTATAATAATAATAATAATAATAGAAAAAATAAGGAGAAAAAAAATATGGCTGATGTAATGCATACAAAGGCTTATTTAGAGCCACAAGAATTATATGAATATACTAGCAAGAAAGGATTAGTAAAGGCGTCGGGTAGCTTAAAATATATGTTAAGTTTAGGTTTTTTAGGCGGAGCGTTTATAGCTGTTGGCTACCTTGCTTACTTAAGAGTAGCTGGTTCAATACCTCATGAATTTGGTGGATTAGGTGTATTACTAGGTGCGGCAGTTTTTCCGATTGGACTAGTATGTATTTTAGTTGGGGGAGGAGAGTTAATTACTAGTAACATGATGGCAGTTACTCTAGCATTTTTCAACAAGAAAGTTAGTTTACACATGCTTGTGAAGAATTTAATAATTATCACATTTGCAAATTTAGTTGGGGCTGTTTTTGTAGCATACTTTTTAGGGCATGTAACAGGACTTACTGAAGGAGAAATTTTTGCTAAGACATTAGCAACTGCAGAATCAAAAGTAAATGCTACATTTTGGCAAGGGTTATTCTCTGGTATCGGATGTAATTGGCTAGTTGGAATGGGTGCATGGTTATCATTTTGTGCAAAAGATGTAGGTGGAAAAATACTTGGTACATGGTTTCCAATTATGACATTTGTTGCTGTAGGATTTCAACACGTTGTAGCGAATATGTTTGTTATACCAGCTGCAATATTTGGGGGTGCAAATATTACACTAATGCAATTTATAAATAATATGTTTGTAATTTTTTTTAGGAAACTTTTTAGGTGGAGCAATACTTGTTTCAGGGTTATATACGCTGGCTTATAAAAAGAATAGTTAAAATATTAAAAAAATAATAATCATTAGAAAAACGTTTTTATTTCTTGTGATTATTATTTTTTTCTAAAACTTAAATAAAAATTTTTTTGAATACTTTAATAAACTACAGAATGATTTAGTTTGTTAAAATGTAAACATTTTAATAATATCTGTATTAAAACAGTGTTGAAAAAATATCCTTGTTATTGTATAATCTTTATTGTAGATGTAGATTAATTAATATCTATGTAATTATTATAAATTTTTAAGGAGAGTGTTATTATGACAAACACTGTAGAACCTAAAGCATTTTTAGAGCCTCAAGAAGTTTATGAACTAACTATTAAAAAAGGTACTGCTAAAGCAACTGCGGGCCTTAAATATATGTTAAGTTTAGGTTTCTTAGGTGGGGCATTTATCGGAGTAGGATTTTTAGCTTTACTTCGTGTATCAGGATCAATTCCTAAAGAATTTGGAGGGATTGGTGCATTACTTGGAGCGTCTGTTTTCCCAATTGGACTTATTTGTATCTTAGTTGGTGGTGGAGAATTAGTTACAGGTAATATGATGGCTGTAACTGTTGCGTGGTTTAATAAGAAAATTAGTTTTAAACTGTTGGCTAAAAACATGGTAGTTATTACATTTGCAAACCTTGTTGGTTCTCTAGTTATTGCTTATTTCTTAGGACATTTAACTGGTTTAACTGGTGGTGCTATTGCAGCTAAAACTATTTCAGCTGGTGAATCAAAAGTATACTTAACATTCTGGCAAGTATTCTTCTCAGCTGTAGGTTGTAACTGGCTAGTAGGTATGGCAGTATGGTTAAACTTCGCTGCTAAAGACGTAGGTAGTAAAATGTTTGGTGTATGGTTCCCGATTATGACTTTCGTTGCTATTGGATTCCAACACTTGGTTGCGAACATGTTCGCAATCCCAGCTGCAATGTTTGAAGGTGCAAATATCTCAGTTTTACAATTCGTTCAAAACATGGGAACAGTATTTTTTAGGTAACTTTGTAGGAGCTGTTACACTAGTTTCTGCACTTTATACATTTGCTTATAAAAAATAAAGTTATAGAGAAAACTTAAAATCCTTAAATAATAAAAAAATGAAGTAGGAGATAATCCATACTTCATTTTTTTATTTGCTTAAAAAGTGATATCTGTTAGCATCGATTATATATAACAGATTTAAAACAAAAGTATATAGATCATATTAAAAGATAATATAAAAAAGATTCCAAATTATTAAACTTGGAATCTTTTATTCATATTAGTCTTCTACTTTTACAACCCAACCGAATTTATCTTCAACTTTACCTAATTGGATACCAGTAAGTAGGTTATAGATTTTTTGAGTCCATTCTCCAGGTTTGTTATCAGTGATAAGTTCTAATTTTTTAGTACCATCGAATAATTCACCAACTGGAGCGATTACTGCTGCAGTACCACATAGGAATACTTCTTCAAGTTTACCATTATCGTAAGCTTCATACACTTCTTCAAGAGATAGCTTTCTTTCTTCAACTTTTTCACCTAGTGATTTAAGTAATTCTAATACTGAAGCACGAGTGATACCTGGAAGTATAGAACCATTTAATTCTGGAGTAACAAATGTTCCATCAATTTTGAAGAAGATATTCATAGCGCCACCTTCTTCGATGTATTTTTGTTCAACTCCATCTAGCCATAGTGATTGAGAGTAACCAAGTTCTTGTGCTTTCTTTTGACCTTTTAGTGATCCAGCGTAGTTACCAGCTGTTTTAGCGAATCCGAATCCACCACGAACAGCACGTACATATTCATGTTCTACGAAGATTTTGTTTGGTTGTAATCCTGCTTTGAAGTAGCTTCCTGATGGTGATAAGATAATTACGAATTTAACTTCGTTATTCGGGTGAACTCCTAGAGCTTCTTCTGCACCGTATAGGAACGGTCTAACGTATAAAGAAGTACCTTCCGATTTAGGAATCCATTCTTTATCGATAGAGATTAATTTTTTTAAGAGCAGCTAATGCAAATTCTTCATCTAGCTCTGGTAAAGCGATACGATCTGAAGATTTATTTAAACGTTTGAAGTTTTGTTCTGGACGGAATAAAACTGGTTCTCCATTAGCATTATATGCTTTCATACCTTCGAAAACACTTTGTCCATAGTGTAATACGTTTAGAGCAGGTGAAACTGGAATAGGTCCGTAAGGTACGATACGTGGATCATACCAACCTTTATCAGAAGACCAATCCATAACGAACATATGGTCTGTAAAGACTGTACCAAATCCTAGTTTATCGTCGGGTGTTTTTTCTTTCGGAGTAGTTGTAAGTTCTACTCTGATATCATTTACTGTTAGTTTTGTCATAATTATATTTCTCCTTATCTTTTAAAACAATTAATTTTTAAATGTGTTAGAAATATTATAATACTAATCAAAACATTTTTCAATACTTTTCTTTAAGTTTTCTGAATTTTTATAAAAAATATCCGATATTTCGTCTTGAAAATTTAATGAAATACTATAAAATATTATGTATTCATTGTTAATTTTTCACTTTGATATTTA
>CAKMQO010000055.1 GCA_927911695.1 uncultured Gemella sp.
ATATTTTAATAAATCTTCTAAGTCTTCTGGATATTCACTCATCGCTGGTGATGCTCCTAGTGCTACTAATCCATTTGCTGTGAAATTCTTAACTACATCATTAGTTATACAAATCACTAATGGTGCTTTCTCTTTTAATAATTTCAAACTTGTCATATTTATAAGTCTCCTTTAAACGCAATATGATTTACAGGTCCATTTCCATGTCCTAGCTCTGGTGTGTATTTTATTGCCGCGGTAATAAATTTTTCCCTATATCCACAGCTTCAATTATACTTTTACCTTTTGCTAATTCTGCAGCAATAACAGCTGAGAAGGTACAGCCTGTTCCATGTGTATGATTAGTCTTAAATCTTTCACTAGTCCATACTTTTTTAGTTCCATCATTAAAAATAAATAATCTTCGCTTCTCCTGTTAGATGTCCACCTTTTATAACTACTGACTTACATCCAACTTCGTCGATAATGAACTTTCCTGCACGATTAACATCATCTTCTGTTAATATTTTAAAATTAACAATTTCTTCTGCTTCTGGTACATTTGGTGTAATAATAGTTGCTAGTGGTAATATTTCTTCTTTTAAATGTTTTCTTGCAACATCATCTATTAATTTATCCCCACTTGTCGCGACCATAACTGGATCAACAACATAAGGAACATCTTTAGGTAAATATCTCTTAATTAATTTCATCATATCAGCATTTGCTATCATTCCAGTTTTTATACTATCAGGTGTTATATCGTCAAACACACTTTTTAATTGCGCTTCTAATATATCTAAATCCAAGTTTCTTATCATTTGAACACCTAACGTATTTTGTGCAACGACACTAGTAACTACAGCCATTCCATACACTTCACGTGCCTGGAAGCTTTTCAGGTCAGCCATAATTCCTGCTCCACCAGTTGGATCAGTTCCTGCAATAGTTAATGCAATATTTAGTTTGCTCATATTCTATACCTCTAAATCCCAACGTTCTTGTGTATAAGCCATATTGAAGAAACGACGTTCATGTTCACAACTTTCTAAGAAGTTTTTGATAAGTCTTTGTTTACCTTCTTCACTCATAAATTCAGCTTCACGATTAATAATTTTATGATATTCAGTAAGTACTTCATCTACTAAGCCATCAGCATAAAATTCAACCCAGAATTTTAATGGATGATCTTCTGCTAAATTATGATTAGCTAAAATCTTTCTAGCTACCATTTTATAAATCCATGGACATGGTGCCATTGCGCTTAAAGTTTCTGCCATACCGAATGCAAATGCATTATAGTACATATGTTTTATATAATGGTCTGCAGATGGATACCACTCTCCGCCTTTAATAATCTCTTGATAGTCTCTCCCTATGTAATCTGCTAAATTTTTATGTGCAGCAATTTCCTCATTTAATACAAAATTAATCTGACCTAAGAAAAAGTTTTTTTCAACTTTATTATTACTTTTCGCTAAAAGCATTGCATAAATATCGCTAAAATTCTCTAAATAAAGTGCATCAGCTTTCAGATAGTGCTCTACTGCCTTCTCTGATAAATCGGCACGTATTAATCCTTGAATAAAGCCATCATTATATATTTTATCGACAATTGGTAATGCCTTCTCTTCCATAATTTCAGTAATAAGTTTCATAGGAATATCCCCCTCAATATATTTGATTTTAGTATAAAATAATATCACTTATGATAAATAAAAAAGTTCCCTTACTAACGTAAGAGAACTCTGAAACATATATTACTCATAGTATATTTTCCAATTATTTTGGATTAATTCTATTTTGAAAATATTCACGTTTCCTACGCTAGCATTATCTAGATCAGGTCAAAGGGTCTAACTATGTTATCTCAGCCTAAAGGCTCCCCCAGTGATTTTACTCTATTCATTTTTTAAATCGTAGCATAGAAAAAATAATTTGTCAACAATTTAGTTTAAAGGCTTACAAAATTTATATAATTATAAATTACATTTAAATTATAAAAGTTTTTATAATAATATTTTTTATATTTTAAAATTAACCTCTTTTTAAATATGGCGAATTTGTGAAGTTAAACTGAAACTTTATTGTAAATTTCGAGTATTTCAGATTGTAAATGAAATTAGTTATCATTTTCCCTTTATTAATTGACACCTTTGTATTATAATAGTTATGATAAATTTTTAATCACAAAATGCAATTTTTTAAGGAGACATTTTATATAATTATGAAGAATAAAACATTATTAAAAAGTTCTTTCTGCTTCTGCAATTTTCACTGCAATCGCAGCAATAGAATCTTATGATCACAATGCATTCGCTACTGAAGTTGCAGCAACTGCTAATAGCACTCAAAGCGATGTAGAAACAAAAACAGTTCCTCAAGATGTTAAGAATTTACCAGATGGTACCTACGATATAAAGTCAGTAGGTGATAAAAAGAATGTAGAAGCTCTAAACTTCTCACAAGAAGGTAGAGAATCGATGGCTGCATCTGGATTAGATACTGAAAAAACAAAACTTGTAGTTAAAAATGGACAATACTCTGTTAATGTCACTTTTAAACCAATTGAAAAAATAGGGTTTAGTGGATATTTAGGGGATTTAAAATATTATGACGGTAATAAGACTCATGCAACTCGTTCAGAAATAAAAGATAGTGATTTTAAAGATACAACAATCGTTGAAAATTATTCAGAAAATGAAAAAGATGCTTTTATAGATGTATACAAGAAAAAATTCCCTGGACGTACTGTATATCCTAAAACTTTATCTTACAATGTAGATAAAAATAAAATCGACGCCAACAATAAACTAGAAACATTCACTCAAGTATTCGTACCGGTTATGGAGTCTATATTTCCAGGTGCAGGTACTCAGCGTATGATTCTTAAATACGATTTAAGTTCTCTAACAACAAAAACAATAACTGTACCTAAAGTAGATACAGAAAAACTAGCTAAAGAAAAGGCTGAAAAAAGAACGTATCGAAAAAGAAAGATTAGCTAAAGAAAAAGCTGAAAAAGAACGTATTGAAAGAGAAAGATTAGCTAAAGAAAAACTGAATTTGATTTAGATAGATTCATTAAAAATCATAACGGACCAATTACAGTTAAAGGAGAAGCTGCAATATTAGATAAGCCTACATTTGATTTAGATGGCTATATTAGAGAACAAAAAGGATTCGTTGGAGAATCAACTCCTACATCTGATAAAAAACCACTTATCAATGATATCTTTGGACAATCTGAAGTTAAAGATACGTTTGTAGCTACTCCAGTAAGTACTAAAGAATCTAATAGCACAACTACAAATGTGAAAAAATCATTAGCAAACACTGGTATTACTACTACAACTACAGCATTCTTAGGATTAGCATCACTACTTGCAGCATTTATACTACGTAGAAAATTTAATAAATAATATTTAAGAAAAATATGGGTTTGGACGTATTCCAAGCCCATATTTTCATTATTTCATAAAATTTTATTAATAATATTTTTGTATTTTATAGAATGCAAAACGTTTAAATTATGACAAAGTTGTGAACTAACTTTGAAACTTTGTTGTAAATTTCGTCTATTTTAGGTTATATCTGATATCAATTATCACTTTTATCTTTATTTACACAGTTTTTTGTATTATAATAGTAATAACGATTTAATATCTAATAATATAAAAATAAAGGAGAAAATTCCTAATATGAAAAATACAACATTATTAAAAGTTTTGTCAGCAACTGCAATTTTTTCTGCTGTTGCAGCAATTGAAGCATACGATCAAGATAGTTTCGCATTCGCAGCAGAAGAAACACCTGTTGTAGCAAATACAACAACTTCTTCTACGAAGCCAACTACTACGCAACCTACAGCACCAGCATCTACTACTGGGGACACTAATTCACCAGTAACTCCAGCAGCGAACTCTGCTGCAGCCCCTGCTACTACATCAGTTACAGCTCCAGCAACTACGGCTCCTAAAGCTGAAGAACCAGCTACTGTAGCACAAGATGTTAAGGCTTTAAAAGATGGAGAATATAGTATTACTGCTGAAGCCTTAAAATTCTATGAAGAAGGTCGCCCTTCTATGGCTGCAGCTGCAATCGACAATGATAAAACAAAATTAATTGTAAAAAACGGTCAATACTCTGTAAATGTTTCATTCAAATCTATCACATTTGGTGGACTTACTGGTTACTTAGGAGATTTAAAATACTATGACGGTGATAAAACTCATGAAAATCGTAAAGAAATTCAAGATAGCGAGTTTAAGAACTCAACTATAGTTGAGAATTATAGTGCCAGTGAAACTGACAATTTCGTAGATGTCTACAAAAAAGAATTTCCTGGTCGTACTGTTTATCCAAAAACAGTTAACTATAATGTGGATAAAAATAAAATTGATTCAAATAATAAACTAGAAACATATACTGAAGTGTTTGTTCCTGTTATGGCTTCAATTAATCCAGCTTTCGGAACTCAAAAAATGACTTTAAAATTTGATTTATCATCTTTAGCTAGAAAAAAAGTAACAGCTGATAACTATGAAGCTGCAACTTACAAAAATCCTAACAAAGACGTTGAATACAAAGGAACTATTAAAAAAAGACTTCCCTATC
>CAKMQO010000056.1 GCA_927911695.1 uncultured Gemella sp.
CGCGTCCTTTTCTATTGATTTTAGTTTTGTGTTTTCTCATTTGACGCTTCAAGTTTGTCTACAACTAAATCAACAGCTGCGTATAAGTCTTCGTTAGTTTCTTTCTGCACGTAGTGTTACACCTTTAAGTGGCACAGTGATTTCAATTTTTTTCTTATTATTTTTGTATACTTTAGCATTAGCGTAAACGTTTGCTTCTAAACTGTCAGCAAAGTATTTTTCTAATTTAGAAACTTTGTTTTCAACATACTCTCTAATTGCTTGAGTAATCTCTAAATTTTCTCCTCGTACTTGATATCTTAACATTTTAAAGCACTCCTTTCATAAGCAGCCTAGCTACTTTATAGGGGGTTCCCCCTCTTTTTATAGTTTTATTATACCACTTTTTGATAACGTTAGCAACACAGTTTGCATAAAAATATCTCTTTTATAAAATATACATTTATTTTGCTTTATAAATATATTTTTGTTAAAATAAAATTAAATATAGATGTTATGTAGTTAGCTAGGAATATTAGAAGCTTAAAATGTTAACTAAATAAGGAAATTTATTGAAAATAATTTTGATAAAAATTTGCAGATAAGGGGTAATAGAAAATGTTTTTTAGGGAATACTGTGAATTTATAGAGGCAATTTATATAGTTTATTATTCAAAAATGAGTAATAATGACAAAAATATAAATTATAGAAAAATTAAAAAGAGCTATGATGATTTTGGAGAAATTAATTCAGATTTTGATGAAATATATAATGAAATAACGACAGGGGCAGTCTATACTCTAAAAGAGAGTGATATAACTTTTTTAAAGAGGTATAATGGGCTGCTTTTATCTATATCCAAATTGCTAAAAATGAATATTAAACTTCATTATTTAGATAATTGTCAATATATAAGTAAATTGTACTCAGTGAATGAAGATGAAGGTGAATTTCACTGTTTACAATGTGATAATAAAGATCAGCAACAATTTTTCACATTTATTAATAAAAATCAGGAAATTACATATTGTAGAAGATGTATAGATTTTGGCAGAAGTGATGACCATTTTATAAAATTTCATATAAATATCCCGGTATTGAATTTAAAAGTACCTGAAAGACCTAGTGTAGAGTTAAGCGATGTTCAGGAAGAAGCAAGTAAGAGTTTAGTGGAGAACATAGAAAGCAAGAAGAGTACTTTAATCTGGGCTGTTTGCGGAGCAGGTAAGACAGAAATAGTTTATGATGCTATATATCATGCGATTTTGGATAATAAGAATATATGCTTAGCAATTCCAAGAAGAGATGTAGTAAAAGAATTATCTGAAAGGTTTGCTCGCGATTTTAAAGGTTATCCAATGAGTGTTTTTCATGGTGAGGAAAAGACTTTTGGTGATTCGAATTTCTATATTATGACTACTCATCAACTCGTTAAGTATTACAATTACTTTGATATTGTTATTATTGATGAAGTGGATGCTTTTCCGTATTCTGGTGATGAATGTTTAGAAAATGGCGCTAAAACAAGTTTGAAAGATGATGGTGTCCTTGTATTTCTTTCAGCGACACCTTCTGAAGTAGTAAAATCTAGTGTTGATGAAGTTATAAAAATACCTATAAGGTATCACAGATATTTGTTACCAGTTCCGAAAATAAAAATTGAAAAGCCTGAAGTTTTCGATTTTTCTAAAAAATCGTACTTTATAGCTAAGTTTATTAAAGAAAAATTGAAAAAGGATAGACGAATATTGATATTTGTTCCTGAAATAGGTATGTGTGAAACAGCGGTGTTGTACTTTAAAAAATATATTTCCGAGGAAATAATGATAGATTTCGTCTATAGTGGAGACGAAAATAGAAGTGAGAAAATCCAGAAGTTTTATAATAGAGAACTAGATATTCTCATTACGACAACTATATTAGAGCGTGGTGTGACTTTTGATTATTTAGATGTAGTGGTTTTTGATGCGAAACATGTAAATTTCACGAAGTCTGCATTAATTCAGATATCAGGTAGGGTAGGTAGAAAGGATTATGATAATTCTGGTGATGTTGTATTTTTAGCGGATAGTATAAGTAGGGATATGAAAGCTGCTATTAAAGAGATTGAGTATATGAATAATCTTGCGAAATATAGAAAATTGAACAGGAGGTAAGATATGAAGTGTAGTTTTTGTAGTTTAGAAACAAAGAAAAAGTTGGGGTTTGATACATTATTTTTAAAAAAAGAGAATTTTTATCTTTGTAATAGTTGTAGGGAACATATTGATATAAATGTCTTAGAAGTTGGGGGATATACTTTGTATTATTTTGCTGACTATGAATTTTTAAAAGATGAAATCTATTCTATAAAATATTTCGGAGATGTGGCTTGCGCAGTAAAATTTAAAAATCTTTTAGATAAGTTTTTTTCTTTAAATAATTTTGATTTAGTGACGATTGTTCCAGCAAACGAGATTCGGGAGATTATTCGAGGGTTTGATCATATTGAACAAGTTTGTAAGTTATGTGATGTGGACTATAAGAAAATTCTTAGTTGTGATTATAGAAAGAAACAGTCTAAACTTCATAAAGAAAGAAAGGAGAACAGGTATCATCTTTTATGTGATGAAATGACTCTAGGAAGTATTGAATCTGTTTTGATAATAGATGATATATATACAAGTGGAAATACTTTATTAGGATGTGCTAAAACTATAAAAGAAGCCTATCCAAATATAAAAATAAGTTTTTTAACGTTATCGAAAGTAATATAATAGATAATCTGAGTATTTTTTTCTTAACAACATATGATTTTATGGTATAATGTTTAAGTTGAATTTTAAACATAGTTATACTACTTTAGATTTGATATTTTATGAAAATTATATAGTTAGGAGATGGTTAAAACAAAAATTTTATTTTCACTTATAATGATTGTATTAATTCTAATTCTGGTAATCTTTTTATCTAAGAAATTCGAATTGAATAAGGATCAAATAATTATATTTTTGGATATTAGTTTTATTCTGGTCTGCGATAAGTATTATACGCGCTTATAGAAAGTTATACGCGATTACACCGATAGAACAAGGTGGACTTTCTTTAACGCCGGTACTCGCAGCTCAAATAGCAGCCGGATATGGACTTATGAGTTTAATAGTAAGGTTGCCGATGTTTTTGGCGAGCGATATTTTTAAAAGGCGTAAAATATTCGTTCAAATTTCACTATTCTTATTAATAGTAACGTCATTTTTAGTAGCATTTAACGGTAGCTATATTACGTTATACTTATCTTCTTTATCATTGGGGATAAGTGCCACAATGCTTGCTTTGTTCAATGTTATTTTCTCAGAAACTTTTTCTAGAGATAAGGCAGCGGTATCGGTATCGATACTATCTGTTGCACCGTTATTAGCTGAATTTATTGCAGCACCTATACAATATGTCTTTACTATGAATACATATAAACATTTTGACTATATGTGGATAGTAGCGGGTGTTATAGCGGTAATAACGTTTGTATTGTCATTTATGATGAAAGATTATCGCCCTGTCGATAGTAATTTCTCATTTGATAAGGTGAAGGTAGTAATTAAACATAAGAGTTTTATCTATATTTGTTTAATAGCACTATTACTTTCATTTGTTAAATTTGCTACAAGTGGAGCTAACATGATTACTTACGGTAAAACAGAGCTGAATATGACGCCTATAATGCTTGCGTATATGGATGCAGTATTTGCAGTACCTCAGTTGATTGCTGGAGTTCTTGTGGGCGTGTACTTTACGAGAAAATGGGGTATTCAAAAAACTCTATTATTCTTACTAGGGTGTTCATTGGCATTCTATATTATAGCGTTATATGTTAATAACCCGTATGTTATTTATTTTAGTTATATCTTAAATGGATTAGGGTATGGTGGTGCTTATAATGCACTTATTTCTCTTGCTATGCAATATTTCGATAGAGAATATCGTAATGTGAGTATGGGAATCTATCAAGCATTCTTCGCATTAGGTATCTACTACGGAGATTATGTGTATGTTTGGATAGGTAAACATGTTAAAAATGGTTTACTTGGATTCACGCAAAGTAAATCTATTTTCCTTATTGTTATAGGGATAACTTTAATAAGTATGCTTATGGTTAAATTAAAAGTTAGAGATAATTAAAAAAAGTTGATTCACAATTTTTGTGAGTCAACTTTTTTATTATATTCTGTTTTATTTGATTATCCGCCGATTAAATCTCCACGAACGTATCCACTATATCCTCCGTAGTAAACATATGCCCAACTTTCCCCATATGAGTTAGTTTCAAGTGATCCTATTGTAACTGCAGCTCCACCTTTTATAGATGTTACTATTCTACTAGTATCATATTTATCACTTCTTAGGTTAACACCAACGGCTGGTTTTACATAAGCAGTACGTCCGCTAATACTATGACTTCTTTCGCTTGAAGAACTCGAAGAACTAGATGAACCTTCTTTTACAATTATAGTTTCTTTTTCTTTGGCTTTTTCGTTTAATCCGTTAACAGTGAATGTACGCTTAAATTCTCCTGTTGTTTTTAGTTTTAATTTATTAGCAGTATTTTTATTTAGTGTAATAGTAACTTCAACTTTGTCACCATTCTTCAGGTTGCTTTGTTTATTGAATGAAATATCTGGATTTGATAATAAATTAGAAATTTCCGCATTAGAATTTTCAACTTCTGGAACTTTTTTAATATCAACTTCAGGTTTTCCTTCACCCTCTGCACCGTATGTAACAAAATTAACTTCGTAAGTAGCTAAGTCAACAACATTTTCTTTTTTAAGGAATTTGTTATATCCAAAGTATAGGGCTACTACTAGAACAACGAAAGTAATAATTGCTGTTAAGACAACTGGAAGGATACTTTTTTTCTTCTCTTTAGGTTCTTCCATGTACATAGGGGGAACGTTGTAGTTAGGTTGATTGTTGTAATTCTGCTGTTGATTATTATAGTTTTGTTGTTGATCAAAGTTTTGATATTGAGTATTTTGATACTGTTGATCATATCCTTGATTGTTGTATTGAGTGTTATCAAAATTTTGATTGTTGTAGTTTTGATTATTGTAATTTTGGTTATTTGGACCTTGATTATTTCTATTCATTAATTTCTCCTTTTATTAATAATATTTTAGTTTGCATAGTCTCCACCAGGAGCGTTAAGGTACTCTTCTAGTGAAATATTTCTTTCATAAATTGTTTTAGCTACGTCTTCTCCTACATAGCGAATGTGCCAGCTTTCTTCCATATAACCAGTTTTTTCAACGAACTGAGGTTTATATCTAACGATAAAGCCGTATTTATGAGCGTTTTTATCTAACCATTCTGCTGCTTTCTTACTGCTTTCGCTAGTTCCTTCAGCTCCTAAAAGTTGTCCTTGGTTATCAATAAGGTCAAAAACTAATCCAGTTTGGTGCTCACTATATCCAGGTCGTGCTGAGAACCTATCAGCTTCTTGTTTACCATGTGAAGCAACATAGTTGTTGTAAAGTCCAGCTTGTGTATCGTAAGCCCTAAAGCCTGAAACTTGATTAGAGACGTTTAATCCTAATGCTTGAGCGTCACTAATTAATTTATTGACTTTTTGTCGTGCTGTAGGATTTTCTCCGGGATTATAGTTAGCTGGTAGTGGGTGTTTTTTGTTAGCTAGTACAATACCATTGATAACAGTTGGTTGAGTAACAGTTTCTGGAGTTTTTCCGTTAGTTGACGGAGTATCTTCGCTGTTTTTATTTGTCTTATTGTTTTCTTTAGTAGTAGAAGATTTTGTATTATTTTTTTGAGTAGTTTGACTAGGTGATGTAGATTTATCATCTTTAGTTAGATAATAATAGCCGCCTAATGCTAAAATTAATACTACTAAAGTAACAGTAGCAATAGTAATAATATATTTCTTCATAAAAAATATGCCTTTCACTTAATATAGTAAATGTATTTAATAAAAATTAATACAATAAATACGAGATAAAGTATAACTCTTATTAAATATCATAAGTTGAATAGCCTATTTTGTCAATTATAAACATGGTTTTTCTCGAAAATAAATACAAAACGATGAAGTAATCTTAAATTTCTAAAATGTTAATGAAAAATAGTTAAGTGATGCTCTGTTTTCTCTATGAAATTTATAATATAAAATAAATGGATTCGTTATAAAAAGTAAATAAAGTTATATTGTCTTTTAACAAGGATTAGAATTATTATTTGTCATATTACAAGAATTTTAAAACTTTAAATAAAAATAATTAATACATATATTGAGATTGATTATTAATACTTGATAGGCAGAGGTCTTAGAAAATATACTAATAATTAGTAAAAAAATAAAATAATATCAGTTATAAAAATAATTAATAGAATAGTGACATAAATATAACACTGGGATTATTTTAACTAATACAGTATAAAAGGTTTATTTACATAAATAGTTATGAAAAGAAGTATTTTCTGTGTTATAAAATCTGACGAAAAACAAGGGATTTTAGGCTGATTTATAGCAATAAAAAACGATTACTTGTATCTAAAAAAATAAAAAAAAAAAATAATTA
>CAKMQO010000057.1 GCA_927911695.1 uncultured Gemella sp.
ATAAAATTAGACATGACAAATATCCTTTCTTAGTTAATTATTTTTCTACACTTTAATTATATTGGATATTTGTCTTTTTGTATATAAAAATTGAAATCCGGGGCTGGAATTTTTCCATGCCCCGAATTTAGTATACAACCACTTTTTTTTATTGTCTTTAAAATAATAATCACTGTACTTCGGAAATATTCCTTTAAAGTACTGTTTTATTAGCTTTGTTTGATAGTGGATATCGGGAAATATTTTTGACAATTATTTTAAAGTATGATATTGTATTAGTGTATATAAAGTTATAGGAGGTAAAATATGACTGAGAGTGTAAAACCATTTAGTAAGCTATATGATTTAACACAGAGAGCAGAAAAAGTTGGTATTTCTGATGATGATGTACTTAGAGAGATTTTTATTGAGAAGATTGTTCCGAACAAATACCAGCCACGACGTGAATTCACTGAAGAAAAAATCAAAGAAACTTGTGAATCAATCAAGCAAAATGGTTTACTTCAATCTATTACAGTTCGCGACATAGGAAATGGTTTCTATGAACTTATTGCTGGGGAAAGACGTTTAAGAGCTATTAAGTATTTACAATATGCTACGACTAAGGCTATTGTTAAGGAATTAACTGATGAACAGATGGCAACTCTTGCATTAATTGAAAATATTCAAAGAGAAGAATTGACGCCAATTGAAGAGGCACATGCATATCAAGAGTTACTTAGAATTAATAAACTTACTCAAGACGAGCTTGCTAAGTCCTTAGGGAAAACTCAAGCAACTGTAGCTAACAAACTACGATTATTAAAATTAAGTAAAAAGGTTATTGATGCAATAAATACTAAGAAGATTACTGAACGCCATGGTCGTGCTATGGTTAAGTTAGATTCTTCTGCTCAAGAGAAATTATTGATTCAAATTTTATCACAAAATCTTAATGTATCTCAAACTGAAGAAAAAATTGATACCTATTTAAAAATTAAAAAGGACACTAAAGTATTTAATCCAACTGTAAATTATGATGGACAAAAAATTATAGCTAAGCTTATAAAAGAGATAGCTAAACTGGAAGAGAAATATAATATAAATTTAAACAAAGAAGAAGAAGAAACTATGGAAAGTGTGGTTATTAAAGTTACTGTACCGCGCTTTGCCAAAAAAGAGGTAAATGATGAAAATATTAGCGATATGTAATCAAAAAGGTGGAGTAGGAAAAACAACTACTTCGATAAATTTAGCAGCTTCGTTAGCTCATCTTAAAAAGAAAGTACTATTAATTGATACAGATCCACAGGCTAATGCAACTAGTGGTGTTGGTGTAGATAAGGCAGCTATAAGCCAATCAATTTATAATATTCTTGTAGATGAAGTTAATATTAATGATGTAATAATTAAAACAGCTTATGAAAATCTGGATATTGTGCCTTCTAGTATTGCATTGGCGGGAGCAGAAGTTGAGCTTGTCTCAGCAATTAGCCGTGAGCAACGTATGAAAAATGCAATATCTGAAATTAAAGATGAATATGATTATGTAGTAATCGATTGCCCTCCATCTTTAGGACTTATTACATTAAATTCTTTAACTGCAGCTGATGGAGTAATTATCCCTGTACAGACAGAATATTACGCCTTAGAAGGTCTTAGTCAGCTTATGAATACATTTAATATAGTAAGAAAGCATCTTAATTCTAAATTGGATATTTTTGGGGTATTACTTACTATGACTGATAGTAGAACAAATATTTCTAACCAAGTAGCAGAACAAGTAAGAGAGCATTTCAAAGATAAAGCATTTGAAACAGTTATCGCAAGAACTGTACGTTTAAGTGAAGCCCCAAGTTTTGGAGAACCAATTATTGAATATGCGAAAAATTCTAATGGAGCAAAACAATATTTATCATTAGCTAAAGAGGTGATTGAGCGTGGCTAAGAAATTAGGTAAAGGTTTAGGACGTGGACTTGATGCTATTTTCGCTACAGAAAATGTTGAGATAGTTACGGATAATGATAAAATAGTGGAAATTGCACTTGATGAAATCAAAAAGAACCCATATCAACCACGTACTTATTTTAATGAAGAAAAATTAAATGAATTAAAAGAATCTATCGAAAAAAATGGTTTATTGCAACCTATTATTGTAAAAAAAAGCTGTAAAAGGGTATTACATTATAGCAGGTGAGCGTCGTTATAGAGCGTTTGAACTGCTAGGTAGAAAAGAAATTCCAGCTATTATTAAGAGATGACAGATGAAGAAATGATGGTCTTTGCTGTACTAGAAAACTTACAACGTGAAGATTTATCTGCTTTAGAAGAATCAGAAAGTTATAAAAATCTGATGGATAAGATGTCATTAACGCAAGAAGAATTAGCTAAGAAACTTGGGAAAAGTAGACCTTATATAGCAAATAGTTTACGACTATTAAAATTACCAACAGAAATTAAAAATAAACTTGAGCAAGGAATCATAAGTACGGCTCATGCCCGAACGTTACTTTCATTAAAAACAAAAAAAGCTATGGAAGAGGCTTGCGCTTTAGTAGTTGAAAGAAAAATGTCTGTTCGTGAATTAGAAGAATATGTAGCTAAGTTACTGAAACCGAAAGAGGTCAAGAAAACGAAGGCTAAGGATATTTTTATAGAAGAGCAGGAAAATATTCTTAAAAAGCGTCTTGGAACTTCTGTAACGATTAAACAAGGTCGCAATAAAAAAGGTAAGATTGAAATTGAGTTCAAAGATAATGATGAATTTGAACGTATTATTTCATTATTTAAGGATGAATAATTATGAACATTATTGAAAAAGTCAAAACTTCATTAAGTGACACTGATTTATTTATTGCAGTTTTAGAAAACTATTACTTATAATTGGAATTTTTATTATTGCATCAATTCTAGTTCGTATCTTTAATAAAATTATTGATTATGTGATGACAACAAGGGATAATACCAATAAGAAATTCAATATAAAGTTTAATGAGAAAAGATCAGAAACGTTACACAATCTCGTTAAAAGTGCAGTTCGTTACACAATCTACTTTATTGCATTTTTTCAAGTTTTATCAATCTTAGGAGTTAATACTACGAGTATTGTTGCCAGTGCTGGTATAGCCTCGGTAGCTATTGGTTTTGGTGCACAGAGTTTAGTTAAAGATATTATATCTGGATTTTTTATCATTCTTGAAGGACAATTTGATGTTGGTGATAATGTTAAAATTTATAATCAAGCGGCCTTTATTGCTGGAGGTTATGTAATGTCACTTGGATTACGATCTACGAAAATTCGTTCTAAAGACGGTGAAGTATACTTCATTCCTAATGGGACTATTAATCAAGTAGTAAACTATTCTTTAATGTATAACTTAGCACTAGTAGAACTACCAATTAAGATTGATGAGTCTATTGAAAAAATTGAAGAGAGAGTTAATAAAGTAATAGGTAATGCTAATAACTCTAAAGAATATCATGATTTATTATATAAAAATGATAAATTACACATCGATTATATAGAAAAAATTGCAGATAATGTTGTTACGATACATGTTATTGGAAAAGCTAAAGTAGGAAAGAAAAATGAAATTGAAACGAGATTACGACGTGATTTCTATAAAGAGTTTGAATCATTATTAACATCAAATGAAGAAAAATAGGAGGTTGGGTTATGGAATATGAATTAAATGACATAGTTGAAATGAAAAAACAACACCCTTGTGGCACAAATAGATGGCAAATTACACGTATGGGGGCTGACATAAAGATAAAGTGCCTAAAGTGTGATAATAACATAATGATGCCAAGACGTGAGTTTAACAAAAAAATTAAAAAATAGTTGAAAAAAATTCATAATATGAAAAAGCTAGTGAATCTTTAAATAGAATCACTAGCTTTTATGTTTATTTATTAAATCTTTTTGATACTTTTGAGCTTATAAACATAAAGGCCAAAACAATAATTATTCCATATAAAAATTCCATACTTCCAATATTATTTAGACTAGTACCAAAGTGTAACCAAATCATTTTTCCAGGAATCAGCCCTATAATGTTACCGATGAAATATTTTTTTAAAAGATATTCTAGTTAAACCATATGAGTAACAGATAACGCTGTTTGGAAGAACTGGGATTAATCTATAGATTATTAGAAACATTGTTAGTTTATTTTCACTTATACCGAAAATTGTATCATATTGTTTTTCGATAGTTTTTTAGCTAAGTATTTTTCAACGTAGTCACTTGCGAAGTATCTTGAGATAAGAAACATCACACTAGTATATATCATTGCAGAAATTATTGAAAGGATAAAACCATGAGTAAAACCGAATAAGTAACCACCAATTGCAGAGAATATCCCTGGTGGGAATAAAAATATTGGTAATACAGATGCTAGTATTAAAAATACTATAGGTGCAAAGCTACCAAATTGTGCTATAAAATCTTGCATAGTTCCTCCTTCTACTAAAATAATATTCTTATTATATCATAAAGCTAGGGAAATTAGCGAATAAAAACTAAAAGTGAGTGACTCGAAAATTTTGATTTCAAAGAAATCGGTTTTGGTGAGTCACCCACGTAAAGATTTTTAAATATTATACTTCTTTTATTAAATGAATTTCAATACCATTAGGATCAGTTATAATAATCTTATTATCATATTCAGAGATGATTTTAGTGTTGTTATTTTTTATATTTTCCACAACTTTATTGTAAGCAGCATCATCAATAAATAGAATTTCAAAATGATCTAAACCTGGAGTTCTTTTTTGTCTAAGGCTTAGATTAGGACCTCCCCATTGATTAACAGCTAGATGGTGGTGGTAATTGCCGTAAGCAATCCAACTAGCACTAGCCACGGTGAATTTATCACTAAATCCTAGTACTTCTTGATAGAAATTAGAAGAAACGGTAGAGTTTTGAACACTTAGATGAACGTGCCCAATAATAGTTCCTACAGGTAAAGTATAAGGCACTACAGTTTCAGAAGTATCAAGTAGATGAGTAGCATCGATGGGCTCTGTTACTCCTATAATTCTCCCATCTTCTTTTATGTCCCAAGTAGATTCGTCTTTATCATAATATACTTCTATTCCATTACCTTCTATATCACTTAGGTAAAGGGCATTACTATAACCGTGATCAGAGCCACCATCTAAAGGTATATTAGAATCTATAAAGTGGCGCAGTATGTTTGCTAGACTTTGTTCATCTGGAACTAGATAGGCTATGTGATATAGTCCGTAAGAACGTACAAGAGGTCCATCGACTTTTTTCATGTGGAGAAGCGGAGTATTATCAGTAGTACCTAAAGTAGCTTCCGTTTCGTTTTTTGAAATTATAGTCATACCCATAGCTTCTGTGTAGAATTTAAGCTGTCTTTCAAAGTTTACAACATTAAGTGTTGCAGTTCCAAGTTTAATATTTGAATTGTATTTTTTTATGATTGTAAACCATCCTATTATTTTTTCATAGAAATTTATATCTTGTAATATATTTTACATACCAAAATATTTTTTTGTAAAGTACACACTTTTGTAATAGTTAGTATCTTTTAATATACTAATGGATAAGATTAATGATTATTAACAAAATATTTTTTAAATAGCATAATAATAATGATAAGTTTCGGTGTTTTAATGTTATAATAGTTAAGTTGAGTAG
>CAKMQO010000058.1 GCA_927911695.1 uncultured Gemella sp.
AGATGAACAAAAAGTGAAATCTTCATTTGAGATTCATAAAAGAAATATAAAATAAGAATATAAAGAAATAGAGGTAAATTAAAAATGACAAAAAATATTAATAACAACGAAATCGAAACAATTGAAGGAACTTATGTTGAAACTATCGAAAACGAGAACCAATATGACAACCAATATGATAACCAATATAATGAAGAACCTAAAAAAAACAAAAAAGAAGCTTTTTAAAGCCATTAATTATTGGAGCGTTAGCTGTAGTGGTAACGAGCGGAGTTGGAGCTTATGCTTATGATAAATATGAAACTGCACAAAGAACTAAAATTCAAGATGCTTACTCAAATATTAAGTTGAATACAGGAAATCAAACTAATTCAAATGACAATAACAATAGTGGAAATAATAACTCAAATAATAATAATAATAATCAGAACAATAATTCACAACAAAATACTCAAAATGTAAAATCACAACAAGAAATCCGCTCAATTGTAGCAGATGCAATATCAGTACCGGAGCAAAATATTAACTTTGTAAAAATTAAACCTAAATACGAGGATGATTATGCACCACAAAATAATGGAGTATCTTTATATGTTTATAAAGTTGAAGCAAAAGCTAACGGATTAAAGTATGATGTAGTAGTAGATGCTGTGTCAGGAAAAGTATTAAAAGTGAAAATTGATGACTAGAAAAAATAATATTTTAATCTTCATCTAAGATTTATAAAAGAAATTTATAATGAAAATATAAAAAAAAGAGGTAAACGAAAATGACAGAAAACAACAGAAAAAGAAACTTTTTAAAACCATTAATTATTGGAGCAATAGCTGTAGTAGTAACAGGTGGAGTAGGAGCGTATGCATACGATAAGTATGAAACAGCACAAAGAGCTAAGATTCAAGAAGCGTATTCAAATGTGAAGCTGAATGTTGGACAGCAATCAAATCAAAATGACAATAACGGAAACAATAACAATAATAGTAACAATAGTGATAATGGTTCAAACAGTAATTCGCAAAATGATAACCAATCTTCAAATGTTCAAATAATAATAATAATAACATCAACACTCAACAAAATGTACAAAATGCAAAATCACAACAAGAAATTCGCTCTATAGTAGCACAAGCAATTTCAACGCCAGAACAAAATATTAATTTTGTAAAAATTAAACCTGAGTATGAGGATGATTACGCAGTTCAAAACAATGGGGTACCTTTATATGTTTATGATATAGAAGCTCGTGCAAATGGATTAGAATATGATCTAAAAGTTGATGCTGTGTCAGGAAAAGTTTTAAAAGTAGAAATAGATAACTAAAAAAAACTGATAGTCTAGAAATAATGTCTAGATTATCAGTTTTCTTTTTTTAGAAGGGAGTTTTTCATATAAATTAAATGATATTTTCCCTTTTAAATGTTTACTTATTTTTTGTTATTATTATAAATATAATATCCAATGAAAATAGCGGCTATTAAATATAAATTAAAGTTAGGGTTGGCGATATAAAATATCATAGCTTTATAAGATAGACGCATTAGTAATCCTTGGATAATCGATGGTGCAAAAAGTAAAACTAGTATTATAGAATTATCCATCTTCCTTGCTAATAATATTATAAAAATTAATATTAGCAGAAGAATTAGTATTGCTAAATATCTATTTACAATAATATTGAATGCAGTTGGGAATTTGAAAGGATTAAAAAATATCAATAATGCAATTATTAATACTAATATTGTAATTATAGTATTTTTAGTGCGTTCATCAAGTTTGCTTTTATTAGTATACATGAAAATATAACTTAAGTAGAATCCACCAAAAATAAAGGCTCCAACAACAGCGGCTTCTAATAAATTTAATGCCATGAATGGATTAGCTAATATTGGTGCTAGATAAAAAAGTATATATACACCAGTTGCTATTAGTAAATTACGTTTGAAAATAGTCATATGATCTCCTTATTTATTTTATTAATGCAGTTAAAGCATAGGCAACAAAAGAAAATACTATTATAAGAAGTATTAAAACTAAAGCACTTGAATTAAAAATGAAAAAAAGTGGCAGTGCTAAAGTAATACTTAGAAGCGGAGTATAAATTGTTCTTTGAATAAAATATGTCACCAATAGTGTAATTGCAAATGATGAAAATCCATAAGCTAATATCAAAATAAAACCAGCTTTATCACTAGTTCCATTATAAAATTTCAAAAAAAGTAGGGGAACAATATAGTATAAAATACTAGTAAGTAAAAATATCCCTAATAATGTTTTTCTTTGCATGATAAAATCTCCATAAATATTGTTTTTATTATTGTAATATTTTATGTAGTATAAGTCTAGTAATATAACAAAAGTAATAAAAAAAATATTTATTGAACTGAGTAAAATATTTTCGGATATCCCTTGTTAAAATGAAATAATTAGAGTAAAATAAATATAATAATAATACAAAGGAGAACTATAATTATGTCAAAAGTTCATGTTTTTGATCATCCATTGATCCAACATAAATTATCTTTCATTAGAGATAAAAGAACGGGTTCTAAAGACTTTAGACAACTTACTAACGAAGTAGGTTCTTTAATGGCTTATGAAATCACTCGTGATCTTCCACTAGAGGATGTTGAAGTGGAAACTCCAATCCAAACTACTACTTGTAAACGTCTTTCAGGTAAAAAAGTTGTATTCGTTCCAATTCTACGTGCAGGATTAGGAATGGTAGATGGATTAATGAATTTAATCCCATCTGCGAGAGTAGGTCACGTTGGACTATATCGTGATCCAGAAACTCTACAACCACATGAGTATTTTGTTAAAATACCTAGCAATCCAGAAGAACGCCACTTTATAGTTGTTGACCCAATGTTAGCAACTGGAGGTTCAGCAATTGCGGCAATTGACTCACTTAAACAACGTGGTGTTACTGATATTAAATTTATGTGTTTAATAGCAGCTCCAGAAGGTGTAAAAGCATTACATGAAGCACATCCAGATGTTGATATCTTTATTGCTGGTCTAGATGAAAAACTAAATGATCATGGATACATTGTACCAGGATTAGGGGATGCTGGAGACAGAATCTTCGGAACTAAATAATAGTAGATTATTTTTAATTAAATCATATAAAATTTAAGAAATCGCTAGCAAATATTACAAAATCATATTATAATATGATTATGTATTTCTAATTTTTTATATTACAACAGATTTAGAAATCTAAAAGTTACTTAAGAAAAGAGGTGAGGGGAATATATGGAAAAACACACATATCTTATTACCAAATTATTTGGCTATGATATAACGGTTAATATTCCTAGTGTAATCACAACTTTAATAACAGTATTACTTACCTTTGTTATTGTGATGTTTCTAACTAGTAGAATAAAATTAAGACCAGATAGTAAACGTCAAAATGCGGTTGAATTACTTGCGTATTTCGTTAGTGATAATGTCATCAAAGGTAATGTTAACTGGAAAAAATATGGTAAAGGATTATGGGCAACAGCTCTAACAATTATTTCACTTGTTGCAGTAGCAAATACTATAGGTGTATTAATAGAAGTTAGTTACAATGAAGTAGTTTATGTCAATTCTGTAACTGCGGATCCAACATTTACTTTCTCTCTTGCATTATTAGTGATTGTCTTTACTCATTTTGCAGGAATTAAGTATAAAGGAGTTAAACACTATTTTGGTACATATACTTCTTCAGGTATAGGTATTACACCGTTTAAGGTTATTGAAGAGTTCACAAACTTAATGACTTTTTCAATGCGTTTATTCGGTAATATCTATGCAGGTGAAATATTATTAGCACTATTAGCTACACTTACAACAGTAGGCTTCTTTGGTGCAATAGCTGGTATGGCAGGTCTAGTAGTATGGAAAGGATTCTCTCTATTTATAGGATTTATCCAAGCATATATCTTTACTGTCTTAACATTCATTTATTTATCACATAAAATTAGTGATGAACATTAATCTTTTTAAACGCACTATATGTGCAAAAATCTAATAATTAATAAAATTCATTTATTATCCAAGGAGGAAAATATAATTATGGTAGAATTAATTGGAGCAGGTTTAGCAGCAGGTTTAGCAGCAGTTGGTGCTGGTATCGGTAACGGATTTTTTATTCGGTAAATTTTATCGAAGGTGTATCTCGCCAACCAGAATTAGAATCAAGATTAAAATCTAATGCTTTCGTATTATTCGCACTTGTAGAAGCAGTACCTATCTTAGCTATCGTTATTTCATTCGTTATCTTAGCTAAATAATTTAGTATAATACTGTAAACAAAAGAACTATGAAGAATAGGAGCATTTAGTAAATGGAAAATTTAGTATTTTTAGCTACTGAACACTCTTCTCATCAAGGTTTTAATCTAGGGAATATGGCTATTAACATTGTAGCTGTATTAATCTTATTAGTATTACTGAAAAAATTCGCTTGGGACAAACTTATTGATATGTTAGATGAGCGTCAAAAATTAGTTGAAGGTCAACTTGATGATGCTGCTAAAAATCAAAAAGAAGCACTAATTTTACTTGAAGAAAATCAAGAAAAAATTAAAAAAATGCGCAACAAGAAATCAAAGTTATGATGGAAGATGCTCGTGAACAATCTAAGGTTGAAAAACAAGCTATTCTTGAAGAAGCGCGTAAACAAGCAGAACAATTAAAAGTAAATGCTCAACGAGACATTGAGGACGAGAAGAAAAGAGCGCTTGAAGAAATCAACAAACAAATTGCTGATTTATCAGTGCTTGTAGCTTCGAAAATTTTAGAAAAAGAATTAGATGGCTCAACACAAAGTGAATATGTTGATAAAGTCATTAAAGAGGTAGGGGTGAAATAATGAGTAAGTCAGTATTAGCTAATAAAATTGGATATTCATTATTTGAAGTTGCAAAAGAAAATAACACTTTAGAAGAAGTTTCTCATGAGTTAAAGGAAGTTGCAAAAGTAGTTAATGGAAACTCTGATTTTGTTACATTGATGAACAACCCTAATTTAGAAAAAATAAAAAAAATTAACCTGATTGATGCATCATTTGCAGGAGTAAATAAATATGTTGTGAATGTTGTTAAAATCTTAGCAGGTAATCTGCAAATCTCATTAATTAATTTCGTTTTAGAACAGTATACTGAATTGTTTAATAAACATTCAAGAAATGTTGTTGTTAAAGCTGAATCAGCTTCACCTTTAACTGAAGAACAGTTAGAAAATCTAAAAGAAAAAATTAAAAATGAGTTACAACTAGAAAATGTAGAAATTAATAATTTTGTAGATGAAAGTCTTCTAGGTGGTTTAAAACTTACTTATAATAATAAAGTAGTTGATGCTACTATAAAGGCGAAATTAAATGCTATAAAATCAAAAATTTCTTCAATCTAGAAGAAGTTGAAACAAGGAGGGACATAAATGGCTATTAAAGCTGAAGAAATTAGTTCATTACTAAAATCACAAATAGAAAATTATCAGTTTGAAGTTAAGTCAACAGATGTCGGTACAGTTATAGAAGTAGGGGACGGTATTGCTCGTGTATACGGTCTTAATGAAATAATGAGTGGTGAGCTTGTAGAGTTCACTAAAACAGGGGTTATGGGGCTTGCTCAAAACCTTGAAGACACAAATGTTGGTATCGTAATTTTAGGTCCAACTACTGATATTAAAGAAGGAGACGAAGTTCGCCGTACTGGACGTGTAATGGACGTACCTGTAGGTGAAGAACTAATTGGACGTGTAGTTGATCCGTTAGGACAACCAGTAGATGGTCGTGGGCCAGTTAACACTACAAAACGTCGTCCAATCGAATCTCCAGCAGTAGGGGTTATGGGACGTAAATCAGTATCTGTTCCATTCCAAACTGGTATTAAAGCGATTGACGCATTAGTACCTATCGGACGTGGACAACGTGAGCTTATTATCGGAGATAGACAAACAGGTAAAACTGCAGTTGCTATCGACTCAATCTTAGCTCAAAAAGGACAAGATGTAATTTGTATCTATGTAGCAATAGGACAAAAAGAATCTACAGTACGTAGTGTTGTAGAAACTCTTAAAGAACATGGTGCTTTAGACTACACTATCGTAGTAACAGCATCAGCATCTCAACCAGCACCACTTCTTTACATCGCGCCTTATGCAGGGGTTGCAATGGCAGAAGAATTTATGTTTAATGGTAAAGATGTAGTAATCGTATATGATGACTTATCAAAACAAGCAGCTGCTTACCGTGAGTTATCATTACTATTAAAACGACCACCAGGTCGTGAAGCGTACCCAGGGGACGTATTCTATCTACACTCACGTCTTCTAGAACGTGCTGCTCGTGTAAATGAAGATTTCGGTGGAGGAAGTATCACAGCACTACCATTCGTAGAAACTCAAGCAGGTGATATCTCTGCATATATTCCAACAAACGTAATTTCGATTACAGATGGACAAATCTTCTTACAATCAGATTTATTCTTCTCAGGTATTAGACCAGCGATTAACGCCGGACTTTCAGTATCTAGGGTAGGGGGATCTGCGCAAATTAAAGCGATGAAAAAAGTATCTGGTACTTTACGTCTTGACTTAGCATCTTACCGTGAGTTAGAAAGCTTTGCTCAATTCGGTTCTGACCTAGATCCAGCTACTCGTGAAAAACTAGAACGTGGTAAACGTACAGTTGAAGTATTAAAACAAGACTTACACAAACCAATTCCAGTAGAAAAACAAGTTATGATTCTTTATGCTTTAACTCATGGATTCTTAGATGATGTAGAAGTTAAAGATATTCACAGATTCGAACAAGAATTATATTCATACTTAGATGCTCATGAGAATGAAGCAATTAAACACATTATTGAAACAAAAGACTTACCAGCAACAGAAGTTATGGATGAAGTAATCGCTGCATTCAAGAAAACTTTTGCTTAAGATGATAAGTAGTAGAGTAAAGGTGGTGAACTAATTGGCGTCACTAAGAGATATAAAAAATAAAATCAATTCTACTAAGAAAACTAGTCATATTACAAAAGCGATGGAGATGGTTTCAACATCTAAGCTTTTAAAAGCACAATCAAACACACAAAAATTTAATCCATACACGCAAAAAATGCAAGAAGTGATGGGAACAATTTTTGGTAAAAGTTCTAGTATTAAACACCCTATGTTAGAAAAAAGAGAAGCTAAGAAAACTCTTTATGTGGTAATTACTAGTGACAGTGGTTTATGTGGAGGATTCAACTCAAACGTTATTAGAAACTTTGTTAATACTGTTAATGAAAGACATACTAATAGCGAGTATGGTATTGTTGCTATAGGTAACTATGGTGCAGAATTCTTCAGAAAAAATGGCTATAATGTAGTTGATAGTTATAGAGATATACCAGATGAGCCAAGTTTCACTCAGGTTAAACAAATTACTAATAAAGTAGTAGGATACTTTATTGATAAAGAATATGATGAAATTTATTTACATTATAATCACTTTGTTAGTATGATCCAACAGGTTGTAACTGAAAGTAAAGTTCTTCCTATTGACAATACAGATAAATTCGCAAATTCTGAAGAACAACAACCTACAGGAGCTTACGAATTTGAGCCTGGTGAGACAGCTGTGCTAGATGTAATACTACCTCAATATGCTGAAAGTATGATTTATGGAAGTATATTAGATAGTAAAGCTAGTGAGCATTCTGCAAGAAAAACAGCAATGAAAAATTCAACTGATAATGCAGGAAATATTATTGATACACTTACGATTAAATACAATCGTGCAAGACAAGCTGCAATTACACAAGAAATTACAGAGATTGTAAGTGGAGCAGCAGCAACAAAATAGTAATGAGAAAGGAGAAGCTATTAAGTTAGCATACAACATATGAATAAAGGTTATATTCTCCAAGTTATGGGACCTGTAGTAGATGTTAAATTCGAATCAGGCATATGCCAAATCTATTAAACGCTTTAGAAGTTTACATAGAAAAAGGCGATGGGAAAAAAGAAAAATTAGTTCTTGAAGTTTCTCTAGAAATTGGTGATAACGTAGTAAGAACAATTGCTATGTCATCTACTGATGGATTAAATAGGGGAGCAGAAGTAGTAGATACAGGAGCACCAATTACAATTCCTGTAGGTAACTACACATTAGGTCGTGTGTTCAACGTATTAGGTGAAGCAGTTGACCACGGTGAAGAAGCAGGAGCAGAAGTTCGTAAAGATTCAATTCACAAAGAAGCTCCAACATTTGAAGAATTATCAACTCACGTTGAGGTTCTTGAAACAGGTATTAAAGTTATCGACTTACTTGCACCATATATTAAAGGTGGTAAAATCGGTCTTTTCGGTGGTGCGGGAGTTGGTAAAACGGTTCTTATCCAAGAACTTATCAACAACGTTGCGCAACAACACGGTGGATTATCAGTATTCACAGGTGTAGGTGAGCGTACTCGTGAAGGAAATGACTTATACTATGAAATGAAAGATTCTGGTGTTATTAACAAAACAGCCATGGTATTCGGACAAATGAACGAACCACCAGGTGCTCGTATGCGTGTAGCATTAACAGGATTAACAATGGCGGAATACTTCCGTGATGAAGAAGGTCAGGACGTGCTTCTATTCATCGATAACATTTTCCGTTTCACACAAGCAGGTTCTGAGGTTTCTGCGTTATTAGGACGTATGCCATCAGCCGTTGGTTACCAACCAACACTTGCTACAGAGATGGGTCGTTTACAAGAACGTATCACATCAACTAAAAAAGGTTCTGTTACATCGATTCAAGCGATTTACGTACCAGCCGATGACTATACTGACCCGGCTCCAGCGACTACATTCGCCCACTTAGATGCAACAACAAACCTTGAGCGTGCGTTAACAGAGATGGGTATCTACCCAGCCGTTGACCCACTTGCTTCTACATCTAGAGCATTAGCTCCTGAAATCGTAGGAGAAGAACACTATCAAGTTGCGACTAGAATTCAAAGAACTCTTCAAAAATATCGTGAATTACAAGATATTATCGCCATCTTAGGTATGGATGAGTTAAGTGATGAAGATAAGAAAACAGTTGATAGAGCACGTCGTGTTCAATTCTTCTTATCTCAAAACTTCCACGTAGCTGAACAATTCACAGGTCAACCTGGTTCATACGTACCAGTATCTGAATCAGTACAAGCATTCAAAGGAATCCTAGATGGTAAATATGACCACATTCCTGAAGATGCATTCCGTCTAGTTGGTGGAATTGAAGACGTATTAGAAAAAGCTCGTAAACTAGGAGTAGAAGTATAATACAAATAGGAGGTAAATAAATGAATACTTTAAGTGTAAGCATTGTTACTCCTAATGGAGAAGCTTATAGCGCTAAAGAAGCTTCTATGGTTGTATTGGGAACTACAAGTGGACAACTTGGTGTGATGGCTAACCATGTTCCTATGGTTGCATCATTAAAGGTTGGTCCTCTTAAAGTGATTTTTCCCGATGGACGTGAAGAATATCTAGCTGTAAGTGAAGGATTTGTGGAAACACATAAAGGCGAAGTAACTATTATAGTTCAAACAGCAGAATTAGGTAAAGATATTGATGTTGAACGTGCTAAAAGAGCATTACAACGTGCAGAAGAGCGTCTTGCTAAAAAAGAAGATGGTCTTGATGTAAGACGAGCAGAATTAGCCTTAGCTAAAGCAATGGCTCGTCTGAAGGTAGCTGAACAATTGTAAGAAAAATGTAGTTCATATTTATTATGGACTACATTTTTTCTTATATAGTTAGATTGAATCATGTTATGATTTAAAATTTACAAAGAAATAAAAATAAAACCTCGGAATTTAGAGTTCTTATTAAAAACTTTTTTCCGAGGTTATTTATTTCAATTAATTATTTTTTCTACGTTTTAACAATCCAATTAATGCAAGTAATGAAAGTCCAATTACTGTAAGGGATTTGTTTGTAGTTTCACCAGTTTTTGGAAGAGTTTTTGGTGCATTAGTAGGAGTCGAATTTGCTCCTCTAGTGTCAATTATTGTGAATTTTTTCTCTTCTTGAACAGCTGATGAATTTATATCTTTTTCACTTCCAGCAAATGCTGTTTTGATTTTTGCAATAATTGCAAATTTACTAAAGTGATTAACTGTAAATTGTAAATTATTATTGGCTACAGATGAAGGAATAAGTTCAATAGAATTGTCCGCTTTAATATGATAAACTAGTATATTTTTATCTTGTTCATTTTGCAGTAGAGCAATTTTTACTGTTCTTGGAACATCTAGTTTTACAGTTTTATTATCATTCTGTAACTCTAAGTCGACAACTCTTATTGAAGTAATGTCTTCTTTATCTTTTATATTGTTGTTGCTGTCAGCAATAATTTTATCTTTTAAGTTTTCTAAGTTTACATCTTTTGTGATATCTTTTGCATCAAAAGTAATGTCCTTAGCATCTGTCGGATTTAAATCTACGCTAATATTTTTATTTTTTGATTTAACAGTAACAGTAACTGTATTGTTATTAATGTTTAGTTCTGGTAGTTCTGAAACGATAGGGGACTCAGTAGGAGTATTGAATTCAGAAACATTACCATCTTTATCAACAACAACTTTATTACCATACTCAGAAAGGCCATCTACTTTACCAGTGAAAGGTTTAAGAGTTTCAGATGCAGGAGAATCAGTAGGTAAAGAATATTCAGAAACATTACCATCTTTATCAAC
>CAKMQO010000059.1 GCA_927911695.1 uncultured Gemella sp.
ATTGCCGCTCATGATAACGGCAGTTCAAAAATAACAAACGGTGAGTTAGCGGGTTTAACATTAAAAGAAGCTTATGAGAAACAACCTACTTTATTTACTGAGAAAGTGTACGATAAGTTTCCGTTATTAATTAAAATTTTAGATGCTAGTGATAATCTATCAGTTCAAGTACATCCTGAAGATGATTATGCGCGTGAAAATGAGAATGGCGAACTTGGTAAAACTGAATGTTGGTATGTACTAGACGCTAAAGAAGGTGCTAAGTTAGTATATGGACATACCGCTAAAACAAAAGAGGAGTTCAATGATAGAATTAATCGTGAACAATGGCAAGAATTGTTCATAGAAGAAGAAGTAAAAGCGGGAGATTTCTTTTATATTCCAGCGGGAACTCTTCATGCGATTGGAGAGGGAATATTAATATATGAAGTGCAACAAAATTCTGATACGACATATCGAGTATATGATTATGATCGTGTCGACAAAGATGGCAATAAACGTGAACTTCATATAGAGAAAACAAAAGATGTGACAAAAGTTCCATTTGAAAAAGTTACTATAAGCCCTAAAACGGAAAAATTAGAAGGTGCTACAATAACATACTTAGCCGATGAAAAGTATTTCTCTGTTTATAAAGTAGAGGTAGCGGGTCAGGTTACTCTAGAGAAAACTAGAACAGGAAATCTATTTACGGTCCTTAATGGTAGTGGAAGTGTAGAGATAGACGGTAACAGTTATGATGTGAAAAAAGGAGATAGTTTTATCTTAACAACTGATTGCAGTAAATACACATTAAAAGGAAATATGTTCTTAGTAGGAAGTTATGATAGATAAGATGTGATTATTTAAATAGGTGAGATTATTTCAAAATTACAATATAATATTAAAGTTATTATTGAATTAGTATCTGATTGGATTAAATAAAAAATTCAATGATGTTTCAAGCGGTGAATAGAAGCGACTTTTTAAATCAATTATGAGTAAAGAGTCGCTTTTTATTTTTTTAAAAATAGGAGTTTAATGTATTAAATAGAGACAATAAGACTAGACAATAGATTTACATATACTATATAAACGTCAACTGAATCAACTATTATTATATAGTGTAAACATGATAACAACAGCAATGGTTGAAAGGTTTTCAAAAAAATAAAATTTTTAAGGTTTTTCTATTGACAAACTAAAGAAAACGTTTTAAAATATAAGTGTATTAAAATTTAATGTGTTAAATAAATGCACAATATTAAAAACAAATAACGGAGGTTATTACAATGAAAGATTTAAAAGGACTTTATTCAGCTTTACTTATTCCATTTGACGAAAATGGTGAGGTTAAAGAAGAGGGGCTAAGACAGGTTATTGAGCACAACATTAACGTAAGCAAAATTGATGGTTTATACGTTAATGGAAGTAGTGGAGAGAACTTCTTATTAAACACTGCTCAAAAGAAACAAATTTTTAAATTTGTAAAAGAAGTAGTAGGGGATAGAGTTAAACTTATTGCTCAAGTTGGATCTTTAGATTTAAATGAAGCGGTAGAATTAGCTAAATACGCTACAGAATTAGGATATGACTCATTATCAGCAGTTACTCCATTCTACTACCCATTATCATTTAATGAAATTAAACACTACTACAAAACAATCATCGATGCTACAGATAACAGCATGATTCTTTACTACATTCCATTCTTAACAGGAGTTAAAATTAGTTTAGATCAATTCGCTGAATTACTAGAAGATGAAAAAGTTATCGGTGTTAAATACACTGCTGCAGACTTCTATCAATTAGAAAGATTCAGAAAACGATTCCCTAACAAACTAATTTGGTCTGGATTCGATGAAATGTTAGTTCAAGCGGCTATTACAGGAGTAGACGGAGCTATCGGTTCTACATACAATGTTAACGGACAAAGAAGTCAAGAAATCTTCAGACTTGCTAAAGAAGGTAAAGTTGCTGAAGCTTACGAACTTCAACATGAGGCAAATGATGTAATTGAAAAAGTATTAGAATTAGGATTATATCAAACTCTTAAAGAAATCTTAAAAGTTAAAGGTATTGATGCAGGATACTGTAAACAACCTATGAAAGTATTTGATCCAGCTAAATTACCTGAAGTAGAAAAATTAGTTAAAGATTACAACCTATAATTTAACAAATAAGGGGTAAAAAAATTAGGGGTGGAAAGAGGAGAATTTCTCCTCCTTCCTAGATATTAGAAAAAATATTATTAAGAAAAATAGGAGGGGAGTACCATGGATAAAATTGGATTTGGTACACTTAACAGTATAGTTTTAGCGATTTATCTAATAGCTATGCTAGCGATAGGGGTGTATTTCACTAAAAAAGCAGGTGAAAGCACGGACGAATTCTTTAAAGCCGGAGGGAACATTCCATCTTGGGCAGTAGGATTCTCAATTTACGCAACAACATTATCGGCGATTACGTTTATGGCGACGCCAGAAAAAGCATTTAACGGAGACTGGACATACGCAGCAGGGAACTTCTCGATTATCGCGATTATTCCAATATTAATTCACTATTATGTTCCATTCTTTAGAAAATTAAATGTAACGACAGCATATGAATATTTAGAAGAACGTTTTAATCCTAGTGTACGTGTAGTAGGAAGTGTGTTATTCTCACTATTCCATATTGGACGTGTAGCTATCGTTATTTACTTACCAACAGTTGCTATTACATCAGTATCGACACTTAACCCATTCTTAGTGTGTGCGGTTATCGGATTACTTTGTGTAGTTTACTCATTCTTAGGAGGGGTAGAAGGAGTTATCTGGACAGACGTTATCCAAGGTATCATTTTACTTGGAGGAGCTGTTTTAGTAATTATTTTAGGAACATACCACGTAGGTGGATTTGGACAAATTACTCAAGAT
>CAKMQO010000060.1 GCA_927911695.1 uncultured Gemella sp.
ACAAAAAACAACGTCTTTCAATTGCTCGTGCCTTAGCAAAAAATCCAAAGATTCTACTTTTTGATGATAGTTTCTCAGCATTAGATTACAAAACAGATGTTAAATTAAGAAAAACTTTAAGAGAAGAAATGGCTGGTGTAACTACTATAATAGTTGCCCAACGTATCGCAACAATTCTAAATGCAGATAAGATTATCGTAATGAATGAAGGTAAGATAGTAGGAATTGGAAAACATCAAGAACTTCTAGAAACATGTCCGACTTATTTAGAAATTGCAGAAAGCCAACTTAGTGAAGAAGAATTACAAAAAGGAGGTAAACATCATGGCTAAAGATCAAAAAATAGAAAAAGCTAATAATTTTTCTGGAACATTAAAAAGAATTATCAAATTGATGTTTACACAGTATAAACTCTCAAGCATATTGATTGTATTCTTTGCATTAGCCAGTACTGTTTTTGGTATAGTAGGGCCTAAAATCATGGGGCGTGCAACTACAGAATTATTCGAAGGGTTAGTAGCCAAAATTAGTAATGAAGGTAGTATAAATTTTGAAAAAATCGCGGGAATTTTACTTACAGTATTAGGTTTATATATACTATCATCACTTTTTATGTTTATTCAGGGATGGTTGATGAGTAATATTTCTCAACAAATGACATATGATATTCGTAAAGAAATTAGTAAAAAAATAAATACATTACCTGTTGGATACTTTGAACAACGTACAGTTGGTGAAACTCTATCTCGAGTAACTAATGATGTAGATACGTTAGGGCAATCTCTAAACCAAAGTTTCACACAGATGATTTCAAATACAGCAATGGTGCTTGGAGTACTAGTAATGATGTTTACAATAAGTCCTCTAATGACACTAATAGCGTTAGCTTTAATTCCTGTTTCAGGAATACTTTTAGGTGCTATAACAAAATGGAGTCAAAAATATTTCAGAAGCCAACAAAAAATGCTTTCTGATGTGAATGGGCAAGTAGAAGAAAGTTTCTCAGGTCAGAATATTATTGCAGCATTTAACTATAAAGAAAAAAAGTGTTAAAGAATTCAATGATAAAAATAACCAATTATATACATCATCATGGAAAGCAAACTTCTTCTCAGGACTAATGTTCCCAGTGATTAACTTTGTAGGAAACCTTGGTTATGTAGGCATTGTTTTCTCAGGTGGATTATTAGTTTCTAAAGGAACTATTGGTGTAGGAGATATTCAAGCTTTTATCCAATATATTAGAAACTTTACTCAACCAATAGGTCAAATAGCTCAGTCTATGTCAGAAATTCAAAAAATGGCAGCAGCTGGTGAAAGAGTATTTGAGTTCTTAGATGCTAAAGATGAAGAAAATGCAGAAGTTATTGAAACAGTTACTAATAAAGAAGGTAATGTAGTATTCGATAAAGTAAAATTTGGATATGTAGAAGATCAAATAATTATTAAAAACTTTACTAGTGATGTTAAAAAAGGAGAGATGGTTGCTATCGTTGGTCCTACAGGTGCAGGTAAAACAACAATGATTAAACTTCTTATGAGATTCTATGATATTAACGGCGGAAATATTTATATTGATGGAAAAGACATTTCTAAATTAGATAGATCTGAATTGCGTTCTTACTTCACAATGGTTCTACAAGACACATGGTTATTTAAAGGAACGATAATGGAGAATCTTCGTTATGGTCGTTTAGATGCTACAGATGAAGAAGTAATAGAAGCGGCTAAAGCAGCTCATATTCACCACTTTATTAAAACTTTACCGGGTGGCTACAATATGGAATTAAATGAAGATGCTTCAAATATCTCTCAAGGACAAAAGCAACTTCTAACTATTGCTCGTGCGATTCTTGCTGATAAACCTATATTAATTCTTGATGAAGCAACTTCGAGTGTAGATACACGTACAGAAGTATTAATTCAAAAAGCAATGAATAAACTTATGGAAGGGCGTACTACATTCGTTATCGCTCACCGTTTATCAACAATTAGAAATGCAGATAAAATACTAGTATTAAAAGATGGAGATATTATTGAACAAGGTAACCATGATGAACTATTGAAACAAAAAGGTTTCTATTCAGAATTATATCAAAGTCAATTTGCAGAATAAAACTAAAGGCATTTAGAGATTTTTCTCTAGATGCCTTTTAATATCATTTCTTTGACAATATAAAGTTAAATGAAGTATAATTATCTCATATTCGAGATAATTATGGTGCAAATATGTGTAAATAAGATAGGAGAATCCTTATGAATAATGAGTTTAAAGCTGTTATTGGAATTATGAGAGCAAGTAATTTATTAGTAGGTGATTTAAAGAGAACTTTAAAGAATTATCCAATAAATGCGACTGAATTTTCTGTTATGGAATTTTTATATAGTAAAGGTGAGAAGAGTATTCAAGAAATACGTGATAGAATATTACTTGCTAGCGGTAGTGCAACATACGTTGTGGATAACCTTGAGAAAAAAGGATTTGTTAATAGAAAGATTAGTCAAAAGGATAAAAGAGTAACTTACATTAAGTTAACTAAAATAGGAGAAAAATTAATGGATGATATTTTCCCTACCCATAAAATAAATACAAAAAAGATTTTCGATGATTTAACTGAAGAAGAATTAGATACATTGAAAGAAATACTAAAGAAAATTAATTAAAAATTGTTTTCTTTTATTATAAAATAATATCTTGAAATTGAGATAATTTAGGAGGATAAAAAAATGATAGAGTTAGGAATTAGTACATTTGGTGAAACAACTGAAATAGAGGGAACAGGTATAATACCTACTCATGATGAACGTATTAGAAATATGATAGAAGAGATGAAGCTTGCTGATGAAGTTGGATTAGATCTTTATGCTATAGGGGAACATCATAGAGAAGATTTTGCTGTTTCAGCACCTGAGATATTGTTAGCAGCAGGGGCAGCTGTTACGAAGAATATAAGATTAAGTTCTGCGGTAACAGTACTTTCATCATCGGACCCTGTAAGAGTTTATCAGCAGTATGCAACAATCGATGCTATTTCTAATGGAAGAGCAGAGGTTATGGTTGGGCGAGGTTCTTTTACAGAATCATTTCCATTATTCGGTTATGATTTAGCAAACTATGAGGAATTGTTTGATGAAAAACTAGAGATGTTGGAGAAAATAAAGGCTAATGAAAAGTTAACATGGGAAGGGGAACATACACAAAAGGTAGAAAATAAGGGAGTATATCCGAGAAGTGTTCAAAAAGATTTTCCAATCTGGGTAGCGACTGGTGGAAATATAGAGTCTACAATAAAAATAGCTCAAAAAGGTTTGCCTATAGCTTATGCTATAATTGGTGGAGAGTATAGAAGATTCAAAGGATTAGTAGATTACTATAAAGCTATTGGACATAATACAGGATATAGTGATGATCGTTTAAAAGTTGCCTCACATTCATGGGGATTCATAGCTGAAACTGATGAAGAAGCTATTAAAAATATTTCCATCCAACAAAACAAGTAGTGGATGCAATTTCGAAGATAGACCATTTTGGAGACCACTTACTTTGTACAATATTTAAATTAGTGTAGGTCCAGACGGATCTATGTTAGTAGGAAGTCCTGAGACTGTAGCGAATAAACTTATTGATATGATAGAAACATTAGGATTGGATAGATTTATGTTGCATCTTCCACTAGGATCTATGCCACATGAAGATATTATGAAAGCTATTAAACTATTTGGCGAAGAAGTAGCTCCACGAGTTCGAGAATATTTTAAATCTAAAAAATAAAATTTAAATTTATAAATCAAATAAATATATTTTTTCTAAATAATTGATCTCTATGTTATAATGAGTAGATAAAAAATATATGGAGTGAAACGATGATATTAGATAAGTATAAATATTTATTATTTGATTTAGATGATACCTTATTGGATTTTGGTAAAGCACAAATTTTAGCTTTTAAAAAATTATTAGAAGATGAGAATATTGAGTATAATGATGAGCTATTTGAAAATATGAAACAATAAATAAATCTTTATGGAGAAGTTTTGAACGTGGAGAAATTTCAAATAAAGAAGTTACGACTGAAAGGTTTATAAGATTTTTTTCATTGTTTGATAGAAAAGTTGATGGTAGTGAAGTAGATAATAGATATAGAGGTTATCTTGCTGAGGGGAATCAACTTTTTGATGGGATTATAGAGATGTTAGAAAAATTAAGTTTAACTCATAAATTATACATAGCATCTAATGGTATTGGAATCACTCAACATACAAGACTAAAAAATAATAATCTTAATAAGTATTTTGAGAAGATTTTTATTTCCGAAGAAATTGGTAGTAAGAAACCAGATAAAAAGTTTTTTGATATTATTTTTAAAGAAATCGGTGTAGAAAATAAGGAGGAAGTTTTAATGATAGGCGATACTCTAACATCCGATATACTAGGAGCTAATAATGCAGGGATAGATAGTTGCTTAGTAGATATTCATAAAATTACTAATCCAGAGATAGTGTCTACGTATAAAATTGAGAAGACAATAGATTTATTAGAAATATAAAAAAATGTCTAGGTTGATATATTATCAACTTAGACATTTTCTTTTATAAACTATGATCGTTGTATTTAATATTTTTCTAATGCGATAAAGCAGTGTTCGATATCGTATTCTTCTTTAAGTACTATTTTAACATTTTCTACAATTTTATAATCATGACTTGTTTCATATTCATCTAGTAAAATATGCATTGCAGCATTTATTTCATTTGTATCAGTATGCCAAATATGAAACTCGTGAATATCAGCAATTCCTTCTACTGCTTTAATTTTATTGTAAATTTCTTCTGTATCTAGAGTAGTAGCTTCCATTAAAATAACAAATGAAGATTTAGTAATTTTATAACCACCTTTGAAAAGAATTATACTGATGATAATACTCATAATAACATCGACGATTTGATAATTTGTAAAGTATATAATAGTCGATGAAATTATGATTCCGATAGAACTGATTAAATCACCAAGGAAATGCCATAGAGCACTTTTGAATATTCAAATTATCTTCTTCTTTTAGACTTTTTGTTAAAATTATAGTAACAACAATATTAAAAATTAATCCGATAGTTGATATTATAAGCATTGATTTGAAATCAATATCTTTAGGATTGAAGAATCTCATAAATCCTTCAAATATTAAATAAATAGAAATACCAACTAGCATTAAACCATTGATAAAGGCTGCTAGTACTTCTAATCTGACAAAACCAAAAGTATATTTTTTATTTGGTTTTTTTGAACTGAATAGTAAGGCTATTAAACTAAATCCTAATGCAATAACGTCAGAGAACATGTGGAAAGAATCTCCTAAAAGTGCTAATGAGTTAGAAAGAAGTCCTCCAATGTATTCTAATAATGCAAAGCTTGTTGTTAAAATTAATGTTATATAAAGTATTTTTTTCGAATATGACTGAATTTTATAATGTTTTTTATGATGAAAATTTGTTTTTATCATTTTATTCTCCTTTCTTTAGATTATTAATATTATAAATCATGTTTGTTAATAATACAAAAATAGTGCATTGATAACAATTATTAGTACTTATATCATTAGGATCTATTGCTTTTTTTATATTAGTTTGATAAAATTAAGAAGAATTTAGAAGAAAAAAAAGGTGGAAAAAATTATGCGTATTTTATGTATTGGGGATAGTAATACTTGGGGATATGTCCCTGGAGAGGATGGAGTAAGAACTGAAAAAAGATGGACTAATTTACTAGCGGATCTTCGTCCTAATGACACTATAATAGAAGAAGGTCTTTGTGGTAGAACTGTAATTGCAAAAGATACAATCGTACCTGTTAGATGTGGTATTGATACATTACCAATTTTAATGTTAAGTCACGTACCCGTTGATTTAGTAATCATAATGTTAGGTACAAATGATTTGAAAAAACAATTTAATCCAAGTGCCAAACTTATTGCTAAAGGTATAGAAGAATACATTAAATATATTAGAAATCCACATTTAATAGCTGGATATAAGATTCCAAAAATTCTTGTTGTATCACCAGTTCCATTACGTGATGAAATAGTGGATAGGCACAGTTTATTTGGTGAATTCGATGAAAATAGTTTAAAACAATCAAAATTCTTAGCACAAACATTTAAAGAAGTTAGTGATAAATACGAAGTTGATTTTTTAAATGCTGGACGTGTAGCAGAAAACTTCATTGTGGATTGCATTCACCTAGATGATAAAAATCATGAAAAATTAGCGAAATATATCGCTAGTAAAAGTGGCTGAAGTGTTAGATTACGAAGAAGCAAGATAAAAAGTAGCAAACTTTCTAAATTTGAAAGTTTGCTACTTTTTATCTTGTTTAAAACATTGATTACTTATGATGCTACAAGCGTAACACGGTAGAAAGTATTTCCAGTCATATTCTAAAACAAAGAATAAATTGATAAATATTAATTCTAATATTGTAAAATATACACCAATTATATAGGTATTACCCGACTGTTTTGTTAAAGTTCTATCGATTGTTTTAAATATTTTTCGATAGATAGTTAGTAAAAGAATAAATACTATGCTAATTAAGAAAATTATCTTTGTAGTAATATTTATTTTTAAATCACTTAGCCACAAACTAATAGCTATGGTGTTGGTAATTATATATAAATGAGTGGTTAAATGATTGAAATTAATATCTCTTACATGAACACTTCTCGATATAAAACTTGGAAATAACTGACTTATTGTAAAAGTAAGAAGTATAAACCAGTAACAATAATCTATAAATATTAAACCTAATAATAAAGAAAGTGTACGACCTGTGTGAATATAACAAAAGGGTTCTGTTAGTTTTTTTATCATTAAGTTCTTTTTATCGGTAAGAATATATTCTGTTATGTGTTGGATACTAAGTATTACTGATAGTAGGATTAATGTTGCAAGTATATATTTAATATTTAAAGAATTTCTCACTAGTAAATTCAATATAACAAGTATTTGTGAAATTAAAAAGATGTGATTTATAAAACTATCTTTTCCGTATCTATTTAGATGAACAACTTCCAACAGCCAACTATTAAAGAAAATAATAAAAAAGTAGTATAAAGCGAAAAAAAGTCGTATATTGATTTATCAGAAAATGAATAATCTAGTGAGAATTTACTTATTAATAAAGACAATGAAATTGTATAAAAAGACGTTAAAATGGTCTCTTTTTTAAAAATAAAATTCAAGATAAAGTTTCCTCCTTACTACTACAATAACTGTGAATTAGATAAAAAATATTGAAGTTATCCGTAGCGCAGGGCTAGGGGGATAACTTCAACCTTCTAAACAAAACTGAAAGAAGTTATAATCATATTCTATCAAAAATAAATCTAAATATCAATAAAAGGAGAAGGGTATGACCTAAAAGTCCTAAAATTTAACAAGGTTCATATGAGAATTCATATATGTAGTGGGT
>CAKMQO010000061.1 GCA_927911695.1 uncultured Gemella sp.
TTATAAAGAACGCTATATTTACAGCACTAGCCTAGACCAAATCCAAAAAAACATTCCTAAAATAAAAATCTATTACTTCAGATGGCATTAAAAAATTTATTTATTACGTGCGCCACCAAAGCTATAAGAAAGCATCCTAACATGATTTTCGCATTAAATCTTATTCTATATAGCCACATGTATTCTTCACTCAAATTATCTGTATATAGTGTAGTTGCCGTAGATTCACCGCGTAATATCTGCCAAAAAAATACCATTTCTAACTACTTCCCCAACCGTTAAACTTTATAGAAATCTTCACGTTCAGAATCAAACTTTTTATCATACGCATTCGTATTTGTAGTTAATTTTTTCTCCTTTTTCTAATAAAATGAAGAATCCTAGAAACTTTTTAAAATGCCAACCCTTAGCGCTATATTTTTCTAACTTTCTCATGAGTCTTTTATTCGTTAAAGCGAATGTATGTATCACTTTATATTTACTCATAACTACCACCACCTATAAACTTCTTAGCTACATCCAGTAAAAACTGTCGAAGTTTTAAATTTTTCTCCAAAACTTCCATACCTTTTGGAGTAATATGATATTCTTTTTTTGAATTATCGATTTCTTTATCTTCTATCCAGCCTACAGAAACCATTTTGCCTAAAGTCGTGTACATTGTCGCAGGTCCGATAATAATATTATTTTCTGTAATCTCTGCCACCTTTTGCATTATTAAATAACCGTGGATAGGTTCTGTTAAAACTAGAAGTGTAAAAAATATACTATCTGTTAATTCGCCCGTCTCATAAGGGCTTACCTTTGCCATCTTATCCCTCCTAACCTAATTAGAGATATTTCTTATCTATATCCATCATTGATATATCTATCTTTGATATAATTATATATCCATCATTGATATAAGTCAAGAGATTTTTTATTGTTTTTATAAAAAATATTTGACAAAAGTATCACTCTTATTTATAACCTATATTATTTATTACAGATATTTTAAAATAAACTTATAATATAGTAATATCCTCTATAATATGGTAGAATAATTCTATAAAAATAAATTTATAAAAATAGATTTTTTTTATATTCAAATAATCTATTTTCATTAACATTAAGGAGAGACACATGATAAAATCACTTAAAAAATATCTATTGCTTATTGCAACGGTTATTCTTTCAGTTACTCTTGCTGCTTGTAGCATGGGGGCTTCTACAGAACAAATCGTTAATAAATCAGTAGAATCATCTAAAAACATAAAAAGTACAGATTTCGTAGCGACTAACAGTTCTGAAATTTTAGTTGGTGAGCAAACTCAAACAGTTGAAAATACTGTATCAGGATCATTAATTATCGATCCACTAGCAATTAAAGCTACTACTGATGTGAAAGCTCAAGGTCAAAGCCAAACACTAGAATTATACATTAAAGATGGAACTGCTTATGCAAAATCAACAGGACAAAATGAGTGGGTTAAAAGTTCAAGCAGCAGCATTACTGCTCAATTCGAAAACCTTAAAAAAATCGCAAACTCAGAGCAAATCTTAGAATTCTACAAAAAAATTGCTAAAGACTTTAAGAAAACTGAAGAAAATGGAAACTACGTTCTAACATACACAGGAAGTGGAGATCAATTTAAAGACCTTATGGTTGCAGTCGCTAATGCATCTTCTGGAAACGAAGTAACTGCTAGTGCATTCAACAACGTTGATTTCAAAAACGTTACAATCAAACTTGTTGTTACTAAAGATTACACACCTGTAGCTAACGAAGTAAACATGGAGCTTGCTACTAAAAACACACCAACTCCAACAACAATGAAAATCAAACAAAACATTCAATACTCTAACGTAAACAATGTTAAAGAAATCAACCTACCTGATGAAGTGAAAAAGCTAAAGCGGTAGCTGCTGATACTCAAAAATCAGAATAATAATATTACCTACTTACTCAAATAGTAAGTAGGTTTTTTATTAATCAATTTTATATTTCTACAATTTAAAAATAAAGGTTAAATTTTAAATACTTTATTTTAATATCTGAGTTTATGCAAATATATCCTTTCAGTTTACAATGCTCTTTTCATCTAGTATAATAGTATATACCATTAAAATATCAGGAGGTAATTTCAATTTATAATTATAGCGCCCGAACTAAGTTCTAAAGGTTAAATTGAATTTAGTTGACGAGGAAAAAAGTTATCGAAAATTCGGCGGATGCTTTTTCGGAACCAGAGAGTTTCGTTAGATAATGTACAACGGGGTGTACCTTTGTATCTTTAGGAACGTAGTGACGACAAGATACTTAGGTACAGCGTATGCAACAGCAACTTAGTTTTTAAGGAAGAATGACGCTAAAAACTCTAGTTGCCACTGCTGGGGTAGATCTTAATATTTCTAGGAACGAAGAGACGACGAAATACCCACCCTTCAAAATCATTATCTCCTCTCTATAGGCTCATTATGTCTTCTTTTAAGGTTTACATAAACTTAATTAAGTATAGTATATTTGAGCATAGGTATAAAACTTTATAGTACTTTCTATAAAAAATAAATAAAAGAAAAAGCGAGGAATTTTTAATATGTGTGGAATTGTAGGATTTGTTGGAGAAGCAAATGGAGTTAAATTTTTATTGATGGACTTAGCAGCCTTGAGTACCGTGGATACGACTCAGCTGGTATCGCTGGTGTGTTAACGGAGAAGCTAGCGTTACTAAGTCTGTAGGTCGCATTAAAAATCTAGAAGCCCTAATCCCTGAAGGCCTCACCTAGAATTAGGTATTGGTCATACACGTTGGGCTACTCACGGTGGAGTTAACACAAC
>CAKMQO010000062.1 GCA_927911695.1 uncultured Gemella sp.
GGTAAGCTAAAAATTTAAAGATAGAGTAAAAAGTTATTTTACAGGTACTCATAATAAAAAAAACTCAGACTTTAGTATCAAAAATAGAAGATCTTGAATATATAATAGTTAACTCTGAAAAAGAGGCTTTATTATTAGAAAACAATTTAATAAAAAAGTATCGACCATATTTTAATATTCGTTTAAAAGATGATAAAAGTTATCCGTACTTAATGATCACAAAAGAAGAACATCCAAGATTACTGATGACTAGAAAGTACAAAAAGAATAATAAAAATATATATTTTGGACCATATGTTGATATAAAATCAGCTACAGAGGTTAAGAAAATATTAGATAAAATATATCCATTAAGAAAATGTAATCCAGTAGAAAAAAGACCCTGTATGTATTATCAAATTGGAGAGTGCATAGGTCCATGTGCTAAAAAAATAACCGTAGATGATTATAAGTTACAGATTTCTAAAATTAAATCTTTCTTAACAGGAAATACAAAAGAAATATTATCTGATTTACAAAGAAAAATGCAAGAACACATCAAAAATTTAGAATTTGAAGCAGCTGGACAAATCCATAATTATATTAAGTCAATAGAAGTTTCGGTTCAAAATCAAGTTGTTGCAGACAGTACTAATGTAGATAGAGATTATATTGGTTTTACTTTTAATAATGATTATATATGTATCCAAAATATTTTTTATCTAGATTAGGAAATATTATAGAACGTAAGGTAGAATACTTTAATTTATACGATACTCCTGAAGAGATTTTATAATTCTTACTTGTTACAATATTACACTATAAACAAACTTCCGAAAGAAATATATATAGATGTAGTTGATAGTAATCTTCTTTCTGATGTAGTAGATTGTAAAGTTATAATTCCAAAAAGAGGTAATCATAGAAAAATACTAGATACAGTTAAAGAAAATGCAACTTATTATTTAAATAATAATCTTGCTATTGAAGAACTTAAAGAAAGAAAATTACAAGTTACACTTAATAATATTGCTGAAAAGTTAGGTGTTAATTCTATCAATAGCATTGATGCTTTTGACAACTCTAATATAATGGGTGTAGATGCAGTTTCTGTAAAAGTAAATTTCACCAATGGGAAAAAGAATACTTACAATTATAGAAAATTCAAAATTGATGAATCTATGGGAATTAATGATGTGCAAACTATGAAAGATGTACTTTATAGGAATTATAAAGATAGGAAGACTAATACGGAATTACTAATAGTCGATGGTGGAAAGAATCATCTAAATGTAGCTATTGATGTAGTACATAATACTCTTGGTTTAAAACAGATTAAGATTATTGGATTAGCAAAAAATGACAAACATATAACTGAGTACATTATTACTGATGATTATGAGATTATAGAATTTCCTAAAACATCAGCAGAATATTTATTCTTAAAGCAAATACAAGATGAGGTTCATAGGTTCGCAATAACTTATCACAGAGCGACAAAGAATAAAAATATGTATAAATCCAGCCTTGATGATATACAAGGCATTGGAAAAGTCAGAAAGAATTTATTACTAAAATCATTTTCTTCGTTAGAAGAAATTAGGAATGCACCAGATGAGAAACTCTTAAAAACTAGGCATTCCTAAAGATGTAATAAAAAAATTTAAAGAAAAAATTATAATTATTAAGTTATCCATATTTTAATCAAATTAATTATACGGATAACTTAATTTTTTTGAATTATTCTATAGTAATATTCTTAAAAGTATGGTATAATAACGTAAAGAAATTATAAAAGTCGAGGAGGCAACTATGAAATTTTTATCATTCAGTTATAACGATAAAGAATTATATGGAGTAAAAGTAAAACGTGAAGAAAGTGCTTGGAACTTAATTAAAGTACTTGAAGATTTTGATAATAATGAAACTATTCCGCAATCGTTAAGAGAAGCAATTGAAATATATGGTGTTTCGTTTATAGAAAAAGTTAGAAAAGTACTAAAATTAGTTGAAGAAAGCAGTAATGCTGATAACTATAAAGTACCATTGATAAAATAATTTGGCGTTCACCTATTACAAGAACACCAAAAAAATATTCTTTGTGTTGGGCACAACTATGAAGCTCATGTTAATGAACTTGGTGATGAGTTGGCAAAAAACTCCTAAAGATGTTCTTATCTTTACAAAAGCTACAACAGCTTTAGCTGGAAATAATGAAGTAGTGCCATCTCATAAGGATATTACAGATAGTTTAGATTTTGGAGGAGAACTAGCTGTAGTAATAGCAAAACCAGGGAAAAACATATTAAGACCTCTAGTTTTAGATTATATTTTCGGATACACAATTATGAATGATATAACAGCTACAGACTTACAATACAAACATGGACAATTTTTCTTAGGGAAATCATTAGAAAAATCAGCACCAGTAGGACCTTACCTTGTTACTAAAGATGAAGTTAGTTCACCTGAATCTATGAGTATTGTTACGAAAGTGAATGGAGAAATTAAACAAAATGCTATGACATCTGAAATGCTATTTAGAATTGATGATGTTCTTGCTGAAATTAGTAAAGTAGTTCCTTTAGAAGCTGGGGATATTATTGCGACTGGAACACCTGCAGGAGTAGGTTCTGCTCAAAACCCACCAAGATTCTTACAACCGGGGGATGAAATTAAAATTACTGTTGAAGGAATTGGTACATTAACTACTGTTATTGGCGACTAAGTAGAAAGGAAAAACAATGGCAAAGAAATCAAAAGACAAACAAGTTACACATATTGAAAAAGACGATTTAAAAGCACGTCAAGCCGCGATTAATGAAGCTATTAAAGTTATAGAAAAAGAATACGGTAAGGGTGCTATTATGGATATTTCATCAGAAAATCCAATTAAAGTAGAAGCAGTATCTTCAGGATCATTAGCCATTGATTCAGCTCTAGGAATAGGCGGATATCCAAAAGGACGTATTGTTGAAGTATATGGTCCAGAGTCATCAGGTAAAACAACAATTGCACTACATGCAATTGCTGAGGTACAAAAAACTGGAGGAATAGCAGCATTCATAGATGCTGAAAATGCCTTAGACATTGAATATGCTAAAGCATTAGGGGTTGACTTTACTCCTGGTAAATTCTTCTTATCACAACCTGATAGTGGTGAACAAGCACTTGATATCGCTGAAAAACTTATTTTATCTGGTGCAATTGATATTATTGTAATTGACTCAGTAGCTGCATTAGTACCAAAAGCTGAAATTGATGGAGTAATGGGAGCTAACCATATCGGTTTACAGGCTAGACTTATGTCACAAGCTCTTCGTAAATTAACTGGTCAAATAAATAAAGCTAATACTATTGCACTATTTATTAACCAACTTCGTGAAAAAGTTGGAGTTATGTTTGGTAGCCCTGAAGTTACAACAGGTGGACGTGCATTAAAATTCTACTCAACTGTACGTATCGATGTACGTAAAGGAGAAGCAATTAAAGGTGCTGATAGTGAAATTTTAGGTAATAGAACTAAGATAAAAATTGTAAAAAATAAAGTAGCTCCACCATTCAAAGTTGCTGAAGTGGATATTATGTTTGGTGAAGGAATCTCAAAAATCGGAGAAACTCTTGATTTTGCAGTTGACTTAGATATTATTAACAAATCTGGATCATGGTTCTCATATAATGGTGAGCGATTAGGTCAAGGACGTGAAAATGTTAAAAAAGTATTCGAAGAAAATGAAGAACTATATAATGAAATTTACGGCCTAGTAAGGGATGAAATTATGAGTAAAACTGGGAAAAAGAATAACTCAGTAGATGAAGAAGAATCAAATGATAATATTGATGAACTTGATTTAGGGATAGAAACTTTAGGTGAGGTTGAATAGTAATATATGAATAAAAAATTATTTAAAATTGTATTATGGTTAATGATTTTTATTATATTAGCTAGTGGATTTATTTCAGCTATAGCAATATTCTTATAATCTAGATACATAGTAAATAAAAATAAAAGGGGATACCCCAAAAGTCATAAATTTAAAAAAAAGTTTATATGAGAACTCATAGACGCAGTGGTTTATTGATATCTAAACACGCTTTGTAAAAGTTTTTTTAGATTTCGATAAACTTTTGCGGGGGTGACTCGACAAAATCGATTTCTCTGAAATCACGATTTTTGAGTCACTCCCTTTTATTTTGAAAATTATGATAAAATATTATA
>CAKMQO010000063.1 GCA_927911695.1 uncultured Gemella sp.
CTGGCGGGAATGTGTGGGAATCGAACCCACCCAAGAGGCTCTTAACCCCTCATACTAGTTTTGAAGACTAGAGAGCACACCAGAACTCATCCACTCCCATATATGTTTATATTATACAATAAATACAATAAAAAATCAAGATAATATGTTAACGCATCCATAGCACTTTTCTTTCATGTGATAATTTAGCTTCTATCGAATATTCCAAAAGAAACAATAAGAAACAATTAAATTATTAACCACTTGCTTCCTATTTTTTACCACTTACCTAAAAGCTATTAATTTTTAAACTGAAATAATATATAATATAACTATAAACATTTAGAAAGGAGACAATATGAAAATTAATATCGAACTAGATTCAAATCTTAAAGAAATTGAACTAGTTATTAAGACCCCAGACTTAAATAGTGATGTCATCTTAATTAAAGAATTAGTTGAAAAAGCTATAGTTAATTCGCAAAAAATAGTTTTCTATAAAGGTGATTCTGAATATTTCATTCCTCTAGAATCTATTTTTATTTTTTGAAACTGACGATAATAAAGTCTATGCTCACACTACCGATGAGTTTTTCGAGGTTAAATTCAAATTATACGAATTAGACCAACTTATTCCTTTTTACTATTGTCGAATTTCTAAGAGTTCAATAATAAATACAAAAAGCAATTTATTCACTAGAAAAATCTTTTTCTGGTTCAAGTACCGCTTCTTTTTCTAATTCAAAGAAGCAAGTCCATATTTCAAGACATTACTACAAAATATTAAAAGATAAATTAAAAGAAATGAGGTAAAAATAAATGAGAAGAAGTTTTATTGGATTATTTTTTATAATCCTTGCGGTAACTACTTTACTTGATGGATTTAGTATTTTTCCAAACGGATCAATCTTCTTAGCTATATGTACTGTTGTACTAGGATTTTTCGCTATTCGTGGTTTAATGGATTTTGATTCATTTGGAACAATATTTCCCCTAGCATTATTATTCTATGTGTACAATAAAAATTATCACTTTGCTGATATATCAGGTGGAAAAATATTCTTTGTTGCAGTTTTCCTTAGTCTAGGTATTTCTATGTTTGTCCCTAGAAAATACAAATATAGAGAATTTAAAAGTTTTTACAAAGTAAAAAAACATCAAAAAATAAAAAATGGTAATGATTTTTCTGATGTAACATTCGGAGAAAATGTTCAGTATGTAGACATAACTAAATCTGATTCATTCTCTGCTTCTACAACATTCGGAACTACTACTATCTACTTTGAGAAATTAGATACTTATCCTATTAAGAACTTTGACCTTAATGTTTCTATTTCTTTTGGTAATCTAAAAGTGTATGTTCCAAAAGAATGGGCAATCGAGAATAATACAAATAACTTCCTTGGAAAAGTTCAAAAACATACTCACAGCATCGGTAAAGATGTTAAAATTATCCTAAATGGTTCGGTAACATTTGGAGAAGTTGAAATAATTCATGTATAAAATAAAAACTCTCAAGAATTCTATTAATCTTGAGAGTTTTATTTTTAATTGTTTTCAGTTTTCTTTTGCTGTTCTCTTTTTTCTACTAACTTAGATAAATAGATAGAACCTACAGTTAATAAAATTACTAATAATGAAGCAATTAAAAATTCTTTACTAAAGACATTTGTACTAGTAGCTCCGAAGTTTAAAAACACTACTGTTCCTGGAATTATTCCAAGTACACTCGCTATCATATATTTTGTTAAACTTATATTAGTTAAACCATATCCATAATTTATCATATTATATGGCACTAAAGGAATAAGTCTCAAAATTACTAGACTCATCATCAACTTTTCATCACTAACATTAAAGATTCTATCGTGTTGCTTCGGTGTCATTTTTTTCTTAAGGAGTTTTTCACCCATTCACGCCCAAAACGACGAGAAATTACAAACATAATATAACAATTTAATGAAGCTCCAACGAATGTTAGTAAACTTCCCTCAACAAAACCAAACGCTACTCCTCCAGCAACAGCAAGTATCGGAACTGGAAAGAAAAATACCGGTAAGAACATAAACATTAATACATAAATTATCGGTGCTAAGACACCAAAACTCTGAATAAACTCAGTCATTACTCTCCTCCTATTTAAAGTACGCTGATACTTTTTCTAAAAATTCTAATTCAATATATGACGCTATTTTTTTAAATGTAGTGTCATCCATCAGCATTTTATCATTTTCACTATACTGTCTAAATGCCATACTACACCAAGTAACTCCTCTTAGACAATTAAATATTAAATACCTCTCAAATCTCTTTCTATCGAAATTTCTATAATTCCCATATGTTTCTAAAAAGTCATTAATTTCAGTTTCTGATAAAATAATATCAGTTTTCCAAAATGTTGTAGTCGGTGCTAGAAAATGAGCTAAATCTTGTTCACACTCTCCTATTAATGCCTTCTCCCAATCAATAACATAACTATCTTCTTTTCCTTCTCCAATTAAGAAATTTCCTGAATTTAGTTCTGTATTTATAATACATGGATTGGATATACTATACTTTTCAGGTATGAGTGTCAGGCACTTTTCTAAGAATCTATTAATATAAGAACTAACTTTTTCATCAGCTTTATCCCAAGCTAAATATTCACCTGCCATTTGTTTACATTCATCAAACATAAGTTGGAATGGATTGGCTGCATTGATTAAGTTATTGTCTCCATATGGTGTAGTATGAACCTTACTTAATAAATAAGCTGCAATATGCATATCTGTTCTGTAATTAAGTGGTCTTCCTTTTAAAAATTCCATCGTTAAATATTTATATGGCAGTAAACTTGTTTCTGTGACTAGTTCATAAGGTTTTGGTGTAACTCCACTATCTTTCAACAATTGTAGAGTCTCATATTCATACTCTATTTGATTTTCAAGATTCATCTGGCTCTTCATATTTATTCTAAGAACTTTTTTCAAATCCTCTTCATCAAAGACAAAGTTAATATTATATTCTCCTGCACCTAGTAACTCAATATTCTCATAGCCTGTTTCTGCTAATAAAAGGTCTTCTTTAGTATCGATATCTAAGCCAGCTTCTCCCAAATAATAGCTTAACTTTTGTTCATTACATACAGTAAGTAAATTCTCTAAAACACTATTATCACCGTAACTTGGAAGATCAAATACTTCTTTAATAGCTTTCTTCATACCTATTAAAAAGTACCCACCGTCAATACTAGGGTTTATAACAATATCGAAATTATCTAATTTCGCAAAAGCAGTATTAATCATATCTTTTTTAAGATTATAGATATCAGAACCTAATAAAATCACCTTATCACTAGTTTTTAATTCTTGTCCAATGGCATTATACATCTTATCACCAAGTGTTTCACCTACTTGATAAGAAAATTCTCTATCTTCTAACAATATAGCCATTGTAGAGTCATCGGCACTTTCACCATCATGATAAACTACTACTTCCTCTCCACTGTTTTTTAAAACATTATAATTTAATTTTACTAATTCTTTTTGAATATCTACTGCCATTTGCGGAGAAACAAATTCATATAATCTTGTCTTTGTAGTACCTTCTTTTGGTACTCTTGTAAAAAATATTATTTTGTTTTTCATCAATGAAATTCCCTCTAATATATTTTCTATAAATTATTGTAAATAATTAGTATTCATATAAAAAAGAGTGACTCAATTATTGAATTTCTTATTGAAATTACGATTTTAAGTCACTCTTTTACCTTATACTCTAGTGATTGTGCCCAGAATGATCGTCTTTTTTCTCTGAAGAATGGTTGTGTCCAGAATGATCATGTCCTTCATGACCATTATGTTCACCATGTCCATCTTTATGACCTTACTTATGCTCTGCACCTTTTACTGCGTCACTTAGATCTTTACAGCAATCTGCAATTTCAAATTTATAACTGTGTTCTTTAGTTCCATCAATTGCATTACATACATTTTTGTATCCTAAATCAATAAGTTTTTGAGCAACTACTGAAGAACTATTTCCTGTAGAACTATATACATATATTGGTAATTCTTTATTTTCCGGTAAAATTGATTTTAAATCATCTAATTTTTAACATCGATATTTTTTGCTCCAGCTGCGTGACCTTTTTCAAAATCAGCTTTATCTCTTACATCTAAGAACACATTGTTTGCAGCTGTGTCTAATAATGCATCTTGGAATTTCCCGCTACTTAATAATGAATATTTTACAAGATCATAATTATAATCTTTTAAATTTTGAGCTCCTGTTACATCTTTGAATCCTTGTTTTGTAAGTTTTTCTACAGCATCTTTTGTTGTATTCGAATTATCACTGTATACTACAACTTTTTTCTCTCTCCAAGTACGAATTTGTTCTATACTTTTATCTATTTTTGATGCTGGTATATTTATTGCGTGTTTAAGGTGACCTTCTTTATAAGCGGCCTCTTCTCTAACATCGATAACTAAATAATTTTCTTTCTCTTTATCGTCTTTTTTGAATTTTTGTTTAACTCCTCACCCTTTAATTCTTTTGCAGATGAAGTAGTTGAACATCCTACTAAAGTTAATGATAACACAGCTGACATACTTACAGCTAAAAATTTATTAAAACTCATTTATTTTCTTCCTCTCCTTATTTAATAAGAAACAAGGTAGTACTTAAATATTTAATACATTTAGGCATAACCCTGTCCCTTATTAGTATAGCTTAAAAATAGATTTATTTCTAATAAATAATCCTCTATTTTAATATTTTTTAAAATTTAGTTATTAGAATTTGTATTCGTGTTCTTTTGCTCCATCAAAAGCATTAAATACATTTGTGTATCCTAGTTCTACAGCTTTTTGAGCAGCTTTTGAAGAACGATTACCACTATAGCAGTAAGTGTACACTGGTGCATTTTTATCAGCTGGTAATAACGCAGCTAAGTCTTTATCAATATTCTTAACATCGATATTTTTAGCTCCAGCTACGTGCCCTTTTTCATAATCTTTTGCTTCGCGAACATCAATAAATGTTCCTTCTTTTTTATCGATAGCAGCCTGGAAGTCCATTGCTAATAATGTAGTAAACTTAACGATTTCGTAATCTTTATAATCTTTAACACCTTGAGCATTAGAAACCTTTTTGAATCCTGCTTTTACAAGTTTATCAGCAGCTTCTTTACTTTTCTTACCAGTGTTACAGATTGTTACCACTTCTTTATCTTTCCATGTACTTAAGTGCTCTGCATGTTTTTCAATATCAGCTAAAGGAATATTGATAGCGTGTTTTACGTGCCCTTCTTTATATTCTTTTGCTTCACGAACATCGATAACAAGATATTTTTCTTTTTCTTTGTCATCTTTCTCAATTTTATTTAATTCTTCACCTTTCAGCTCTTTTACAGCAACTGTTCCATTATTGCTGTTCGAAGTACTATTTGAAGCCGAAGAACACCCTGCTAATGATAAAGATAATACAGCAGCCATACTGACAACTAATAATTTATTCTTTTTCATAAATTTATCTCCTTTGTAATAGTTTTCATAAATAGTATAACAAATTCAATAAATTCAATCAACAGTACTTCCCAAGATAACAAATAATTATTTTACTTTTTACATTGTATTTTAATTTACATAAAAATACAATAAAGGCTATAATTTACTAGTAATTATAGCCTTTATTATACACCTTATTTTTTTTTATACTTTCGTTATATTCAGAAAAATAATAATATTTTTTACAGTTTATTAGTTTCTAACTCTGTAAAAAACTGGATAATATTTTTAACTTTGTACCCTGTGTAATTTTGTAACTCATCATCAAAATGCCATTTTCTTTCTACTAAACAAGTTTTCATTCCTAGTTTATTCGCTGGATTTATATCATGATGTAGAGAATCGCCAATCATCATAGTCTCACTAGCCACTATGTTTTCCTTCTCTAAAACATTAATAAATGCTTCTGCTTTAGGTTTACTAATATGGGTTTCACCAGAAATATACAATTCGAACATATCTTCTAAACCTAACTTAGCTAATTTCTCCCTCTGTTCGCAAGATTTTCCATTTGTTAATAATATCATTTTATATTTTTTACATAAACGACTTAGCCATAAATTTACTTCTTTATTAGGTTTTATTGATTCTATTATAAAATCAAACTGTTTCTCATAATAAATATTACAATCTTCTTCAGTAAGAATAATTCCAAATTTCTCCAAGGTTAGCTTTAATCGTTTATTCCTGATTTCTCTTAGCTTCATATTTCCCTTTAAAACCTCATCAACCAGTATATTGTTGATAGCTTTATAGTGTTTGAAAAACTCTTCATAACTTGCAATTTTGTCATATTTTAAATATTCATATACAAGTTTATTAGATTTTTTCCAAATAGTACTAAAATCATATAAAGTATTATCTAAATCAAAAATTAAATTTTTTATCGTAGACATCCATTCCACCTCCCTTATTAAAATTCATGTTAACTATTTATATACATTCTTAATATTATTATAACATAATAATAAAAAATAAAGGAGCTCATTTCTAAAATCATAATTTAAAAAAATTCAATTTATTGAATAGCTCCTTTATTCTTCTATTAAACATTTAATTGTTTGGTTCTTATAATTTAAAAGTAAGCAACTGCAGATACTTCTATTGTTTTTTAAACCTTAGTTTGCTCAGATTCTAGATACTTTACAGCTGGTCTTGCTTCATAGACGATTGTCCCATCAGGAATACTATGCTTAACAACTGCATTTGCACCTATTTTAGAATTTTTACCGATTGTAATATTTCCTAAAACTTTTGCTCCAGCACCTATCATTACATTATCTTCTATCGTGGGATGCCTTTTAATTGGATCTAGTGTTGTTCCACCTAACGTTGTACCATGATACATTGTTACATTATCACCTATTACTGCTGTTTCTCCTATCACTACACCCATACCATGATCAATAAATAAACCTTTACCTATTTTTGCTCCTGGATGTATTTCTATACCTGTCTTTCGGCGCGCTCTTTTTGATACTAAACGAGCAGCTGTGTGCCAACCCTTTTTATATAACTTATGCGCAATGAATGATAATTAAGAGCTTTTTATATGAGGATATGTAAGATATATCATAAGTTTAGACTCAGCTGCAGGATCATCTTTCAAAACTCGATTTAAATTATAATTTAAATTTTCAAAATAACCCATTACACTTCTACGTGTGTAACATCCTCGAAATCAAGTACTGATAAATACTTATCTACTCCATCTGGTAAGATTGTTACAATATTTTTTCCTGGATATTTCTCAGCAGCTTTCTTAGCTCCAACTATTGCTGCACCTGAAGAAATACCTATACCTATACCTGTAGAGCGTAAGAAGTTTTTAGTTTCTTCGATTGCTTCTTCACTTGTTACAGTGTATACATCATCCATGTACTCTTTTCGGAAGTTTTCTGGAATAAATCCTGTTCCGATCCCCTGGATTTTGTGTGCTCCTCCACGTCCTTCGCTTATAGCTGGTGATTCTGCTGGTTCTACAGCGATTGCTACAACTTCTGGTTTTTGTTCTTTCAGATATCTTGCTACACCAGTAAATGTTCCTCCAGTACCAACACCTGCAACAAAGACATCAATATTTGGAACTTGTTCTAAAATTTCACTTCCTGTTGTTTTGTGGTGATACGCTGGGTTAGCAGGATTATCAAATTGACTTAAAGAAATTGCATTGCTGTATTTTTCTCTAATTTCTGCAGCTTTTTCGATTGAACCTTTAATACCTAATTCTTTAGGAGTTAAAATTAATTGTGCTCCATAAGCTTTGATAATATTACGTCTTTCAATACTCATACTCTCGGGCATAATTATAACAGCTTTTAAACCTAAAACTGAAGCTAAAATAGCTACAGCTATACCAGTATTCCCACTAGTCGGTTCTACTATAATAGTATCTTTATTAATAGCACCTTGAGACATAGCTTCTTCTAACATACCTAGTACAGCTCTGTCTTTTACACTTCCTCCTAAATTATATTTCTCTAATTTCACAAAAATATTTGTGTTATCTAGTTGATATACGGGTGTATTACCAACGAATTTTAATGATGTTGAAATCACAAAATCACTCCTCTTCTGACTTATTAAAATAACTTTATTATTTGATTTTGATTATATCATATTTTCTTACTGAAAATAAAGTAATTAAACTAATGTTTTTTAACGTTTACATAGATTTAATAAGATTTTATATTAAAAAAATATGAGAATACTAATATTAAAACTTATATAATTCTAATATCCTATATACTTTTATGGATAAATTTTTATATAAATTACTACAATATTTCCAAAATAAATCACTAAAAAATTAATAAAAAAACATAACAAGTAAATAATTACTCATTATGTTTAATTATGTTAATCATATCTTCTGGTAAATCTACTTTTACATTCACTACTTCGTCTGTAATAGGATGAATAAATTTCAAATTCGTACAATGGAGAGCTTGTCTAGATATATTGCTTACATCTCCACCATATAATTCATCACCAAGGAGAGCATAACCTTTATATTTCATGTGCACTCTTATTTGATGCGTTCTTCCAGTATAGAGCTTTAGTTTAACAACACTGATATCTTCATCTGAAATATACTCTTCTAGCCAATATTCAGTCTTAGCGAATTCTCCACCTTCTCCTACTTCACGCTCTATAATGCTAGAACTAACTCGTCGGATGGGAGCTTCAATAATTTCATTATCTTTTACTTTTCCACTTACCAAGGCAGTATAAAACTTATCTATCTCCATATTACTAAACAATGCATGGATATGTCTATGTTTAGCTATTAACACCAATCCTGACGTATTCTTATCAAGACGTGTTACAATATGAGGAATTGTATTAATATTTTTCTTTTTAAAATAGTAATTTACTATCTCAAGAAGTGATTCGTCTTCAAGGTTTCTAGATGGTATTGAAGGCAGGTTAATCTCTTTATTTACAATTAAAAAATAAGGATCCTCGTAAACAATATTAATATCTCTATCAATAAATCTAACAAATTCACTAAAATTTTCACTCGGTAAAGTAATCTCTACAATATCATTTTTTTTCAAAAGATATCTAACAGTCTCTTCTCTACCGTTTACTTTTATACTTCCATCACTATCAAACTTTATTCTTGTTAAAGTTTTTCTAGAAATGCTATTTTCTAATAAAAAACTCCCTTAAAATTTGTTCTTC
>CAKMQO010000064.1 GCA_927911695.1 uncultured Gemella sp.
AACGAAGGGTACATTGCTAGATGTAACGATAAAGGTTAATGTAGCAATAACTATCGTTAATAGTTTTAAAACTCGTTTCATTATTAAAACTCACTTTCTTATATGTTATTCAATTTTTAATAAGAGGGAGTGACTCAAAAAATCGTGATTTCTAGAAATAAGATTTTGTCGAGTCACCCCCCGCACAGTTTATTAGATATCTAAAAAGCTTTTATAAAGCGGATTTAGATATCAATAAACCACTGCGTCTATGAATTATCATATACACTTTTTTAAAATTTAGGACTTTTGGGTCAATCCTTATGGAATTGGTAATAGTAAGCTAATATAGCAAGATATTATCTTACTATTTTATTTTTGTTTTCTTCTACCAACCATGAAGGCACTCATTAGAGTAAGAGCTCCTGCAAGGATAGATGATGAAGTTTCTAATCCTGTATTAGATAATCTTCCATTATTTAGACGACCACCTTTTGGAGTTAATGCACTATCTCCATTACCAGCGCCACTTGCTCCAGGTTTACCATCTGTAACAAAAGCTTTTCCTTGTCTTTCTGTGGCGTTAGACCAGTTTAGGCTAAGGATTGCATCTTTTTTACCAGCACCCGGCATAATGCTTTCCATTGTTGGTACGAATACTGATACAGGAATATTAGTTAATTTCTCATTTGATGTGAAGTGGATTTGAACTTGATTCATAGCGCCACCTGTGCTGTTAACGGGATATTCAGTTCCATTCACCCAGAAGCGTTTAATACCGTCAGTTAGTGTTCCAACTTTAATATCGTGGAAACGCACGATGTAGTGATATGTGTCGCCATCTTTATAAACTGTAATACCATCTAAAGCTGCATTCCCCATAGATGCACGACCTGCTTCATATGCATTTAGTAGTGAAGCAGTTACGTTATCGTAGAAAGTAACTGTACGTTCTTCACCTTGTTCTTGATTAGGGGCAGGAAGAGGTGTAGTTGGTGTAGCGATTGGTGGAGTAGGTTGTCCACCTTGTTTTCCACCAGGCTTAGATGGTTTAGGAGTATAACCACTGCTACCTGGTTTTCCACCAGCTATTGGTTGCCCTTGTTGTTCAGTTACACTAGACCAGTCAAATGATAAAGTAGCATTTTGTTTACCACCACCTGGCATGATTTCTTCCATTGCTTGAACAAATACAGAAACGGGAACCGATGTTAGTTTTTCAGTAGATGTGAAGTGAACTTCTACTTGATTATTTGATCCTCCTGTAGGATTAACAGCATATTCTGTATCATTTACCCAGAATTTAGAGATTCCGCCAGTGAAACCATGAGTAGATAAATCATGGAATCTTACGATATAATGGTAAGTACTTCCTTCTTTAAATGCAGTAACATTACTATGTTCTAAAGCTACATCCCCCATAGATTTCTGACCAGGACGATAAGCATTCAGTAATGTAGCTTTAACTCCTTTATAGTAAGTTGCAGTAGCCGAAGGAGTAGGTTTTGGAGTAGGTGTAGTCACTACAGGCTTTGGTTGTTCCTTAGGTTTAGGAGTTTCTACAGGTTTAGCTGGTTCAGCTGGTTTATTCGAAGGCTGAGTATCTTTTGGTGTTTCAGGTTTTACTGTAGGCTGAGTTACAGTAGTCGTAGTTTCAGCAGGTTTAGCTGGAGTTGGTTGAGTATTTTCAACCGCTTTTAATGCATTGCTTAAATCAAATTTTAGAATCATTCTTTGAGTTCCAAATTCTTCACCAAAAGAAGCCATAACAGGAACATAAACTTGAGTATAAGTTTCTAATTTGTTATTTGAATCGATTTTGTTTTTATCCACGCTATATGAAAGTGTTTTTGGATAAGCAGTACGTTCAGGGAATTTCTTTTTATACGTTTCTATGAAATCATCAGTTTCACTAGTGCTGTAGTATCCAACTATAGTAGCAGGACTAAATTCATTATTTTGAATACTGTCACGATTTGCATGAGTTTTAGGACCGTAATAATATTTTAAATCTCCTAAGTAACCAAATTTACCACCGAATGCAAGTGGTTTAAAAGATACATTTACAAAATATTGACCATTTTTCACGATTAATTTGGTATTAGCTGTATCTAAAGCAGCGGAAGCCATAGATGGTTGACCATCTGGTCCATAGAATTTAAGAGCTTCAGCAGTGATATTATATTCTCCGTCTGGAAGATTTTTTATATCTTTTGCAGCAACGGCATTATTTTCTATAGCAAATGTAGTGTTGCTTTGTGTAGAGTTCTCGACCACAGCAATTGTAGAAATAATAGTTGCTGCAGATAAAACTTTTAATAATTTATTTGCTTTCATCTTATTTTGCTTTCTCCTTATATTTCTTTATAAACGACTTTATACAAAGGGATAAATTATCCCTTTGTATAAGAGTTTTTTATATTATTTGTTATTTTTTCTGCGTAGTACTAGAGCAGATAATAATACTAGTGCACCTAAACCAACAGTTGCTGTTGAACTTACTCCAGTATTAGCTAACGCTTTAAGTCCTTTAGCTACAGTTTGTGAAGTTTTTTTGAACAGCAGTTTTTTCAGCGTCAGCTTTTTTATCTTCTTTGCTTTCATTTTGTCCAAAGATATCTTGTGTTGATGGTTGTGCTTGTTCTTTTACTTTTTGATCTTTGTTTAAATCATTGATATTTAATTCTGGTAATTCAGGTTGAACAAGTAGCTTCACCAGTTTTCAGATTTTGGGTTTTTCATTTGATGTTGGTCCTTCAGGTTGAAC
>CAKMQO010000065.1 GCA_927911695.1 uncultured Gemella sp.
ACTTGGAGCGCTGGTTTTTCTTCTTTTGGAGCTTCTGTTTTCGCTACGAAGTCTGAAAATACTTTTTCTACGTCTGCTTTCGTAGTAGCTTTATCTAATCCTGCTTTTACATCTGCATCCATAAGAGCCTGTGATAATGAAGCTAGAGCTTTAAGGTGCTCATCTGCTCCACCGTCTGGTGCACAGATCATAAAGATGTGTTTTGCAGGTTGTCCGTCAAAACTTTCCCACTCAACACCTTCATCACTTTTCGCATAAACAATCATCGCTTTGTTGAAGTCTGCACTTTTTGCATGAGGGATAGCTACATTTTCTCCTACTCCTGTAGTTGATTGAGCTTCACGAGCTAGTAAGGCATTTAAGAAGTTTTCTTTACTAGCGATAATATTTTTTTCCACTAACATACTTGTTAGTTTATCCAGAGCTTCTTTTTTATCAGCAGCACTGAATCCGAATTGAACTAAGTCATAATTTAGAACATCTGTTAATTTCATTTCTTTCTCCTTTGTTAATTATATATTTCCGGGGAAATATTTTATTTTTTCTATAAATAATTTATTAATATGTTATTTTAATTTCTTAACTTCGATTTGTGGTAGTAATTCTTCAATTAGCTTTTTACTTCCTACTCCTACTGAGAATGATGTCGCACCTCCTGCAGCCGATGCATAGCGTAGGGCTTCTTGGTAGTCTTTTGTTTCGTTGTATTTTGCAACGAACATCGCAAGCATACTATCTCCTGCCGCAACCGTCGATACTATCTTACCTTTAGCTACATTAACTTCAAATACTTCTTTGTCTTCAGTTAATAGTAAAGCTCCGTCTGCTCCACGTGAAACAAGGACGTTTTTTCGCACCGCGTTCTTGTAATTTTTCAGCGATTGTAAGATTTCTTCTATACTATTTAAAGTTACACCAAACATTTCACCAAGTTCGAATTCGTTCGGCTTAACTACAAACGGTTTGTATTGAAGTGTGTCTAGCACTAACTCCTTATTACTATCTACAACTAACGTTGCTCCTGATTCCGATACTCTCTTAGCGATTGCTTTAAAGTCTTCAACACCCATTCCCGCGATAACATTACCTGATAAGAATACTACATCTTCTTTCGTCAGCACTTCTAATTTTGTAAAGAAGTCGCTCACGTTATCTAGGTTTACACTACTACTTTGACCATTAATTTCAGTCTCAGTTTCTGTAGTTAGCTTCATATTGATTCTAGTCGCTCCACGCGTTTCTACAAAATCATGTTTTACACCTAAGTTATCTAGTTCTGATTTTATAAAATACCCTGTGAATCCAGCGACAAACCCCCACGCTTTACTATCAACACCAACGTTGTTTAGTAAGATAGAGATGTTAATACCTTTTCCACCTACTACGTACTTCGCTTCTTGGGTTCTATTTAGCTTTCCAAGTGCAAAATTTTCTGCCGTCGTCAACATGTCAACAGCTGGATTTAAAGTAATTGTATAATACACTATTAGTCCTCCTTTATACTTTTTACTTCTATTATATTTTTAAATTTCTTATATTGTTCTGGAACTTCATAAGATACGATAGTTACATCATCTAATTCGGCAAATTTTTGGAACTTTCTATGTCCGAATTTTGACTTATCAGCAAGAATGTATTTTCTCTTACCATTTTTTAACACTGTTGCTTTGATAAACGCTTCATTTTCTTCAGCAGTCGTTACACCAAAAGTTTCATCTATTCCATTGCAACCTACAAAACACATATCAAAGCTGTATTTCTTCAGTTGTTCGATAGCGACCGAACCGATGACAGCTTGTGTAGAATGTTTTATCGTTCCACCTAAGATTATTGTATGAATTTTGTTATTAATAAGTTTCGGTAAATGATATGTTGAATTCGTCACAACAGTTATTCTTCTATCACGAAGGTATTCTATCATTTCATATGTCGATGTCCCCGCATCAAGATAAATCGTCTGCACTGATTGTAAGATATTATCGCAAATGTACTTCGCAACTTCTCTTTTTTCCTGTAGGAAGTCTGCACGTTTTGCTTCAACACTTTCTTCACTACCTCGTGCTACTGAGCGTTTCATCGCACCACCGTGTGTTCTATATAATAAATTTTTATCTTCTAGATTCGTAAGATCACGTCTTATCGTAGCTTCTGAGACATTACAATGCTCCATCAACTCCTTTAGATTCAATGAACCTCTCTCATCTAATAAATCTAAAATTTTATTCCATCTTTCATTCAACATTTTCTTCTCTCCTAACTCCCATGATTATTATATCTAATATAATATAACTATTCAATCAAATTCAAGCAAAAACACTCATAAATAGTCAAAATAAATGATTAAAATGAGTGTTTTATTTTTAATATTTGATTGTTTTTCTAAATGATGAGCGATTTTTTGTTTTCATATTTGTTTCTAAGATTTTTCATAACGTGTGAGTAATCTTGTATCAAGCCTGTTTTTTTGAAATTATTACCGCAAAAATTTTCCCCAAGAAAGAGATGAGCGATTTTTCATTTTTCTACAATAGTCATTATCATCAAAAATATGTGTTTCAATTATTTTTACTCATCCAAACTCTACACTTCCCTAATTCAATTTTTACTACTCGTAAGCATTATACTCTTGAGTAGTAAAATTATCAAATGTGAAAATTAATAAGAACTCCCAATAGAAAAAGGTTCAAGTTTGTACCTGAACCTTTTTATTGATCTACTAGATCATCTTATTAATTATCTTCTTTTTTTGAAAGTAACTTCTTCTTCAGCTCTGTTAAGCTTTTGAAGTCTTCTGCTTCTTGCTCCACCAGCAACTACCGTAGTTTCTGCTTGATGAGTTTCTTCAACTTGAGGAGCTGGAGTTTCTACTACTGGCGCAGTTTCCACTTGTGGAGCTACCTCTACGTGTTGCTCTGGTGCAACATTCACTTCTTGAGAAGCTTGCACTGGACGTTCCTCTTGAACTTCATTCACAACAGCTTGTTCTTGTACTCCATGTTGCACATTTGGATTAAACCCTTGTGGGCGTCCTTCATGTTGCGCGTTTGGATTGAACCTTTGTGGTTGTTCTCCGTGTTGTACATTTGGATTGAACCCTTGTAGTTGCCCTCCGTGTTGCGCGTTTGGATTGAATCCTTGTGGTGCTTGTCCTTGGAATCCTTGTTGTGGACGTCCTTGTGGTGCGTTAGGATTAAATCCTTGTGGTTGTCCTTGGAATCCTTGATTCATCCCATTGTTAAATTGCGGTTGATTCGGAATTGGATTACCGAATTGATCATATTGAACTGGTTGTCCAAATGGATTTGTAAATTGGCTATAGTATTGTTGAGCTTGCGGTGTTTGTCTTAAGAAAAATCTAGCAAACTCACTGTTTGAGTTAGTTTCTACCGCGTTTGGTGGTAGTGACATTAACACAAAGAAGAATACAATAGTATAAACCGGAGTTAATAAATACACTGAGAAATAACTTAAAATGTAATATAAAGCTGTTAAAATAACAATCCCCCATGTTGCAAAACCTACATCACGTAGTCTTCTTGCAAAACTTGCAGTTAGAGGTAAAATTAAAATAAGTCCAGCTATAATAATAAATATTCCGAATGCTAATCCTGTTTGAAGAGTAGAAACTCCATCACTAAACGCTCCTCCACCTAATAGGTAATCTGAGCTTCGGCTTGATTTTCTACCAATACTAGTAATTGAAGAAAACATACCTTGGAATACTATAACTGTTAGTAAGATAAGTCCTCCTAATATACTCCCTACAGGAAACCAGTGTCCAGATACAGATGTATAACCTGTGAAGTCCACGAATCCTTTAAAGAAGTCTTTAAAAGAAGAACCATAAGTAACATGTTTACGTCTTTGGTCTATCATAAAACCCTCCTATTGTAATAAAGATAAATTATATAACTATAATATAATAAAGAGTAACTATAGTCAATTGAAATATGGTTATTCTCTATAATTTTGCAACCTTTAGTTATTCGAATAGAAGTTAATTTTACACTATATTTTACATTACACTTCCTATTGGGTAGACCTATTCTTCAAAAAAAATAAAGGACTTATCCAAAAAGCCCTAAAATTTAACAAAGTTCTTATGAAAGTTCATAGACGCAGTGGTTTATTGATATCTAAATTCGCTTTATAAAAGCTTTTTAGATATCTAATAAACTGTGCGGGGGTGACTCGACAAAATCGATTTCTTCGAAAATCACGATTTTTGAGTCACTCCCCTAAGGTTTATTTTATATTCTATATTTCTGTTTTTTTCAACACTTCTCGCGCTTCTTTTATTACATCTTCTATTATGTTCTTAACA
>CAKMQO010000066.1 GCA_927911695.1 uncultured Gemella sp.
TTTAAATTTTTAGCTTTACCTACATAAATAATCTCTCCAATATTATCTTTATATAAATAACATCCGGGATTATCTGGAAGTAATTCTAGTTTTTTTTGTAATGTTAAATTCATATTATTCACCATATAATAAATTTATAACTTTTGTGAAAAAGCACAGTTGAAGTATATATCTCCCCTGTGCTTTTATAATCACTAATTAGTTACTGTTGTTATTTCTATTATTACTTGTAGAACTATTTCTTGTTGAATTATTTCTAGTAGTTTTATTATCATTTGATCTAGAATCTACATTTGAATCATCGCTTGACTCATTACGTGAAGAGTTTCTCTCTTTTCCTTTAGAAATTACTATCTCTAAAGATTCATCACTTGGGACAATATTCGATCCAGTTCTAATACTTTGCGAGATAACAGTTCCCGCTTCTTTGTCTGAGAATTCTTCTTTATAAGTAACATTCTTAAATCCGTATGATGCAATCGTACTTTCTACAGTTGTACTATCTTCTCCAACTAGATTAGGCATAGTAACCTTCTTTTTACCTGTAGAAACTTGTATTATCAATTCTTTTTCTTTAGGTACTATTTCAATACCTGCTCTAATGTTTTGAGATACGACTTTTCCAGATTCATAAGAATTACTTTCTACTCTTTCTACTGTTATATTTTTAATCCTAATTTAGAAGCATTTTTCTTCACCGTCTCTTCATCCATGCCTACAAAATTTGGCATATCAACTGTTTTTTTTTCCTGAAGAGACTCTTAAATCAACTTTAGATCCTTTTTTCACCTTTTTACCAGCTTTTGGATCACTGTCAATTACTGTTTTTTTCTTTTACTCGTCACTAGCGACTTCAGTAACATCTCCTACCTCAAGTCCTGCTTTAACGATAGTAACTTTAGCTTCTTCTAAAGTTTTGTTACGAACATCAGGAGCAGAAACACTATTTGAACCAATAACGTAATTATAAATGAAAAATGTACCTACTACAATAGTAACAATTGCTAGTATTGCAAGAAATATATGCTTAGCTTTAGATGTTTCTTCCTTTTCATCACGCTTACTTACATTATTATAATTATTTTTTTGATTACTAACTTGTTGATAACGTCTATTATTATGTCTATTATCTTCTTCATAATCATAATAATCATCTTCATCGTTATAATCATTATATCCGTATTGGTTGTTATTACCACTATTATCATGATACTGAGTTTGATTATAATTTTTTACTGGTTCAACAGGTAATTTAAAACCTGTGTATTTATTTTCATATAAACGCTCTGGATTAAGCACCGTACTTAAATCCTCAAATAACTCTTTAGAGCTAATATATCTTTCATTTGGGTTCTTCATAGTTGCTTGTAATACTATATTTTTTACGCTCTGAGGAACATTTTCCCTGTATTTATCTATATCTGGAAGTTCTTCTTGTAGATGTTTTAAAGCAATCGCAACTGCCGATTCTCCTTTAAATGGAATTTGTCCAGTAATCATTTCAAAAATTAAAATTCCTAATGAATAAATATCACTTTGAGCTGTTGCAACATTACCACGTGCTTGTTCAGGAGATAAATAATAAACTGTTCCTAACATTTGGTTTGTTTGAGTAAGAGTAGTATCACCATATGCTCTTGCAATTCCAAAATCAGTTATTTTACAAGTTAGATTTTCATTCATAAGAATATTTTGTGGTTTTATATCTCTATGTATTATTCCGTTTTGATGTGCATGACTAAGTCCTGCAGCAATTTGTTTAGCAATATGAACTATTGTTTCTATCGGAATTCGTGGATTTTTAACCATATAATCTTTTAAAGTCATACCTTCAACATATTCTAAAATAAGATAATAAAATTCACCTTCATTTTCTACGTCATATATAGAAACAATATTAGGATGAGATAAGCTCGTTACAGCCTTAGCTTCTCTATTAAATCTTTTTACAGCATCTTCATCATTTGCATCTATTTTAAATGTTTTTATGGCTACTTGTCTATCCAAAATCGTATCATATCCAAGCCAAACAGTAGCCATTCCTCCAGTTCCTAAATGATCCAGAATCTTATATCTATTGCATATAATTTTATTAATCATGGTTTACACCCCCTAGATTTTTTATTATAGCTACTGATATATTGTCAATTCCCCCGCGTTCAACACATTTATCAATTAATTTATTAATAGCAATTGATAATTCATCATTTCTAACTATATTTTGGATTTCTTCTTTTTCTATCATATTGGTTAATCCATCTGAACATAATAGAAAATAATCATAATTATTTAGTTCATCAATAAAAGTGTGCAAATCAATATTATCTCTAGTAGCTAAAGCTTGAGTTAACACATGTTTTTCTGGATGGCTTTTAGCTTCTTCTTCAGTAATTGCTCCAGCTGAAATCAATGCTCCAACGAATGAATCTTCAACTGTAACTACATTCATTACATTATCCTTAGTAAGACCATATGCACTGCTATCACCAATATTATATACAACAACTTGATTGTCAAAGATAGCAACAGTAACTATTGTAGTCCCCATCTTTTTTTGCTTATCTTTTGACTTAGTATATAATTCTGTATTTAATTTTTCAATCCTATCATATAACCAATTTTTCATATTGTTAAAATTAGCAAATGTTAAATCTTGCCATTCTTTTTCTATTGTTGATACGATATAGTTACTAGAATACGATGCATTGCTATGACTTCCAACACCATCACAAACAATGCCAATTACAGCACCTTGTTTATTTTTTGATACACTAACAGCATCATCATTTTTTTCTTTTCTTCCCTTATTACTATTATACGAATATACTAGTGGCATCTGGAATTCCTCCTTTTACCTCTTCCTTACGTTCTTTAGCACGAAGTTGACCACAAGCAGCATCAATATCATCACCTTGTGTTCTTCTAATTGTTACATTAACTTTATTTTTCTTAAGAATTTTTTTCAAAAGCAAAAATATCACTCTTACTAGTTCTAACATAATTGCGTTCAGGTACATAGTTAATCGGAATTAAGTTAACGTGACAGTTTAAACCTTTTATAATTTCCGATAATTTTTCTGCATGTTCTTTTTGGTCATTTACTTTACCCATTAAACCATATTCGAATGTAATACGACGATTCGTAGTTTCTTGGTAATATTTCAATGCTTCCATAAGCTTATCAATATTATAGGCTCTGTTTACAGGCATGATTTTACTACGTAATTCATTAGTAGGTGCGTGTAATGATACCGCAAAATTAATTTGAACTTTTTCATTCGCAAAATCATAAATCTTTGGTACAATACCAGAAGTTGAAACAGTAATATGACGAGCACCAATATTAAAACTCTCATCGCTATTTACAATTCTAATGAAGTCCATCATTTCATCGTAGTTTTCAAACGGTTCACCTATACCCATAATTACAATACTTGAAATACGCTCACCTTTTTTATCTAATTCTTGTTGTACTTTTAGTACTTGTGATACTATTTCTCCCGCTTCTAAGTTTCGTTTTAAACCACCAAGTGTAGAAGCACAGAACGTACACCCAATTCTACAACCTACTTGTGTTGTTACACATAGTGAGTTTCCGTATTTATTTTTCATAAGAACACTCTCAATAGTATATTTATCTTGTAACTCAAATAGGAATTTCATTGTTCCATCAGCAGATTCTTGTTTAATAATTGTTTTTAGAGTTGTAATCTCGAACTCTTCAGCAAGTTTTTCTTGTAGAGACTTAGGTACATTTTTCATTTCTGAAAAAATCTGTAATTCTCTTTTTATATAACCAATCAAAGATTTGTTTTGCTCTGAATTTTTTCTCACCGATACTTACAATATATTCTTCTAACTGATCAAGTCTTATAGAATATATAGACATTTATCAAAATCTTTTAACCATCTAGACTTTTTATAGCCTTTAAAATCTGATATTAACATTTTGCCTCCATTTTTTTTAGTTTTGCGATAAAAAATCCATCGCAACTATATTCATCAGGTAGTATTTCTAATACACCATTTTCTCTCATTTTTACAATACTATTATTTAGAGAAATACTCTCTAAACTAAAATCTTTGTTCTCTTTTAAAAACTTCTCGATATTTTTTATATTTTCTCTCTTATCAATCGTACAAGTTGAATACATTAAAATTCCTTCTTGTTTTACATAGTGTTTGCTATTATTTAAAATATCGTATTGAAGTTTAGCAATATCTTCAACATATGAATTAGTGATTTTGTATTTTATTTCAGGTTTATTTTTGATAACCCCTATTCCAGAACATGGTACATCACAGATTACTATGTCAAACTTATTATTGAATGAAGTATTGTTTAGAGTAGCATCTTGTTCTTTAACCTCAATATTGGTAATTCCAAGCTTCTCTTTATTATCTTCAATCAACTTTAGCTTATGTATATATTTATCACATGAAATTAAACTAGAATTAAAATATTTACTAGCTATATGCAAACTTTTACCACCTGGAGCAGCACAAGTATCTAATATTTTATATTTTTTATCTAATGGCAAGCCAATTGACGATGCAACTAGAGCACTAGCCTCATCTTGGACAATATAGTATCCTTTTGTAAATAAACTACTATCTAAGTTTAATTTATTTAAAACAAGGCTGTCTTCACAGATTTCACTCTCACTAACAGTATCCCCTAATTTTTCTATTAACTCTTTTTTAGTAATTTTTAATGGATTATATCTAATACTATTTTTGCTCTTTTCATTAAAAGATACAACTATTTTCTGAGCTTTTTCAACTCCGTATTGTACTTTAAGTATATTATATAATTCACTAGGGCAACTATTTTCTATACAGAACTTTTCAGTAGCATTTTTATATTTAAGATCTAAATTGCTAACATTACGCTCAATATTTCTTAAAATACCATTAACAAATTTCCCTGTGATATTACCTGCAATTATTTTACTTAATTTTACAGCTTCATCAATAACTGCAAAATTAGGTGTCTTATCCATGTAAAGTAATTGATAAATACTCATTAATAAAATTACTTTAACTTTAGGTTTTACTCTACCTTTAGAGTAAGATTTAAGAATGTGTTCTAGATACAATTTTATTTTTTATAGTACCATATACTACTTCACTGATAAATCTTTTATCTTGTTCTTCAACCTTATACTGATTAAAATATTTATTTAAAGTAATATTACTATAGCCATCTTCTTGGATAATTGTATATAAAACCTCGTAAGCAATATGTCGAGCATTAACATTACTCATTTTCTTCACCTAATACAGTACCCACATAGTCTTTCTTATTTGATAAGAAATTAACAACAGGCATACGTTTTTTACCAGAAACTTGAAGTTCATTGACTTTTAACACTGTTTTATTACCACATAGAATATAGATATTTTTCTTATCTTGTTTAATAATAGTTCCAACTTTGTCAAAATTAGATTCAAAGTCTTGCTTAACTTCTTCAGTTGACCAAATTTTTAGTACATTACCTTCTAAATAAGTAAATGCTCCAGGTGTTGGATCAAATGCACGAACTTTATTAAATACATCTCTAGCTGATGTATTCCAGTCAATCTTCTCGTCTTCTCTTAAGATATTGCGAGCAAATGTTGCTTCTTCGTCATCTTGTTTTTCTGGGCTGATATCACCACTAAATATTTTTGGAAGAGTTTCATTTAATAAATCACGCCCTGCGATTGACAGTTTATCATGTAGAGTTTCGTAGTTATCACTATCTAAAATATCAACCTCTACTTTTGAAATCATATCTCCGGCATCAAGTTTTTTCACCATGTACATAATTGTTATACCTGTTTTACCATGGTCTTCAAGTATTGAATACTGAATAGGTGCTCCTCCACGTAATTTTGGTAATAATGATCCATGAACATTGATGCACTTATGTTTAGGAATCTCTAAAATCTTCTCTGGTACAAGTTGTCCATATGCTGCGGTAATAATAATATCCGGATTCAACTCTTTTAATGTATTATAAGTCTCTTCATCTGTTGATATTTTTTCGGGTTGTAATACTTTAATATTATTCTCTAAAGCTACAACTTTTACTGGAGGTGGTGTTAATACTTTTTTTTCTACCAACTTTTTTATCAGGCTGAGTAATAACTAAATCCACACCGTAATTTTCTATTAACATTTCTAATACAGGAACAGCAAACTTTGGAGTTCCCATAAATACTATTTTTTTATCGTTCATTTATTTCTCCTAAAAAAGAATTTAATCTAATTAATTATACCATATTTTCGTATATTCTTCTATTGTTGGACGGTATTTCATCCTTTAATTAATAATGATTATTATCAGATTCTAGATTTAATAGAAATCTCTTATTTTCAAGACCAGCAGCATAACCTGTTAAACTTCCATCTACCCCTATTACTCTATGACATGGAATAAAAATTAACAATGGATTATGCCCAACTGCTCCACCAACTGCTTGAGCTGACATAGTATTTAAACCTTTAGCCTTAGCAATTATTTCTGCTAGATGTTTATATGTAACTAGCTCTCCATAGGATATTTCTTTGAGTATTTCCCATACTTTTTTTCTAAATTCAGTCCCAATATAATTTAAGGGGATCTCATCTATACTTGGATTTTCACCATTAAAATATTTTTCTAACCAGTCTTTAGATTTTACCAATATACTTAATTCTTCATTCAAATAATAGTTATCAATATTATTAGGAAAATACTTCTGTCCTTCTAGATAACATCCGATAAGACTTTCACCGTCTGAAATTAAATATAAAAGCCCTATTTTACTTTCATAAGTACAATAATACATTTAAAGCTCCTTTCTAATTCTATTAATATACTAATATTATAACAAAAAAAGAGAGCATGACCTAAAAAGTCCGCTCTCTATTATTAATTATCTTCCTTATAAATCTTAAATAGTAAAAATATTACTCCTACACAAATAAAACAGTCTGCTAAATTAAATATAGGAAAATCATAACCGAATATTCTAAAATCAAGAAAATCAACTACCTCATGTCTAGTTAATCTGTCAATAAAATTACCAATTGCTCCACCATATATTAAGGCAAAAGTACCCTTATCAAAGCTAGATAAAGTATTTTTTTGCTTAAATAGGTAGTATGTTAAAATAGCAATAAAGATAACCGTAACAACTAAGAAAAATAAACGACTATCTTGTAAAATTCCCCATGCAGCTCCTCTATTCCTATGAGATGAAATACTGAAGAAATTTACTATAACTTCCTTGCTTTCTCCTAATGAGAAATGATTTACTATAAAATTTTTACTAAGTTGATCTAGTAATATTAGAAAACACGCTAATATAAATATAATTAACATATTCTGTCTCCTCTTATTTCAATATTAATAATTTTTCTAATTCTGGATCAATAGTTCGCTCACCTCTTGCTGGAAGTTTATAACGCCCTAAATGAATTAGTTGATGATGTATTTTCCCCCAACTTTCCATAGGAAAAACACTCATAAGACTCTTTTCTACTTGAAGCGGACTATCAGTTAATTCTGCTAATCCAAACATTTTTGCTACACGTTCAACATGTGTATCAACAGCAATAGCAGGGATATTAAATCCAACTGAAAGAACTACATTAGCAGTTTTTCTTCCTACACCAGGTAGTTTTTCTAACTCTTCTCTAGTCTGTGGAATTTTATAATCATAAACATCCCTTAACATATTTGCCATACCTACTATATTTTTCGATTTTGCTTTATATAGCCCTAGTGTTCGAATATACTTTTCTATATCCTCTACCTTTGCATCAGCATAATCATCAATTGTCTTATAATTTTCAAATAATCCTACTGTTGCTCTATTTACGTATTCATCTTTACATTGTGCCGATAAGAGAACAGCAATAACCAACTCTAAGTTATTAGAAAAATCAAGTTCACACTCTACATCAGGAAATACTTTATCTAAGTACTCCATAACTTTTTTTGCTTTATTCTTTTTTTGTCTATTTGTTAAACCAGTCATAACCTAAACTACTTCCACTTTCTGATTGTAAATCATTATTCACTTTATTGTTTAATATACCATTAACATAACAAATATTTTTAGATAAAGTTAATGCTTCATCAATTTGATGTTTTGTATATTGTTTTTCAAACCAAGAAGTAACGATATCAATCTCTTTAGAAGCTAATATCCTTCCGGTAACTCTCTCAACTAATTTCAATAAGTCACGTAATGTATAATAATCGTCCTTATTGTTAAATATTATGAAATTAATTTTACTTTCTGGTGATATAACTATGCTTCCTTTATTAATTAAATTATCAAGCATAGAAAAAATTTCATTTTCTGATATGTTTGATTCATTCTTAAATAAATCTATTGAAAATGGTATTTCTCCTTGATTTGTCAAATAACTTATCTGAAGAAGAAACATAGCTTCCTCTCCAGATAAGTTATGAGTTTTATAATTCATTAAAAAATCAAGCATCAACTAAAAGACCTTTTATATTGATTATTGATCATTTCAAACTCCTATGGTGTTAATCTGTTTAATAGACGTGGGAATGGCGCAGTTTCACGAACGTGTCCATTACCTGTAATCCAAGCTACAGTACGCTCTAATCCTAACCCAAATCCAGCATGTTCTACAGAACCATATTTACGTAAATCTAAGTACCAACCATAGGCTTCAAGATTTAAATCATGTTTCTTAATATTTTCTAATAATTTATCATAATCATCAATACGTTGTGAACCACCAATGATTTCCCCGTATCCTTCTGGAGCGATTAAGTCTGCACAAAGCACTACACCAGGCTCATTTGGATCTTCAATCATATAGAATGGTTTAATATCTAATGGCCAGTGAGTAATAAATACTGGTTTATTATAGCTGTTTGCGATAAATGTTTCGTGAGGTGCTCCAAAGTCATCACCATAATCAATATCATCAAATCCATTATCTTTAAGTAATTTAATAGCATCTTTATATTTAATACGTGGGAATTCTCCTCTAGCGTTTTCTAGAGCTCCTAAGTCACGACCAAGAACTTTAAGTTGTTCTTGACATTTTTCTAATACATCTGTCAGTAAGTGATTAACATAAGCTTCTTGTAATGCTAAACTTTCATCATGATTACAGAATGCCATCTCAGCTTCAATCATCCAGAACTCGATTAAGTGACGACGTGTTTTAGATTTTTCAGCTCTAAAAGTAGGCCCGAATGAAAATACTTTTCCAAATGCCATAGCTGTTGCTTCTAAGTATAGTTGTCCAGATTGAGAAAGATATGCTTCCTCATCAAAATATTTAGTATTAAATAATTCTGTAGTTCCTTCTGGAGCAGAAGAAGTTAAGATTGGTGGATCTGTTTTTAAGAATCCTTCTTTTTCAAAGAAATCATATGTAGATTTAATAACTTGGTTTCTAATAGTTAATATAGCATGTTGTTTCTTAGAACGAATCCAGATATGACGGTTATCCGCTAAGAATTCTACTCCATGCTCTTTTGGTGTAATTGGGTAATCAATTGCTTCAGAGATTACTTCAAAGTCTTCAATCTCTAATTCAATACCAGAAAGTTCTCTTTCATTTTCTTTAATTAATCCTGTTACTTTTAATGAAGTTTCTTGTGGTAAGTGACGTAATTGTTGGTATCTTTCTTCACCTAAAGACTCTTTTAATGCGATAGCTTGGATAAACCCAGCTCCGTATCTAAGTTGGAAAAATGCAATTTTACCACTACTTCTCTTGTTAGCAATCCATGCACCAAGAGTTACTTTTTGACCTAGTTGTTCTTTTAAATTATTAATATTCAACTTGAAGTCCCTCCTAATTTTAATTAATATTATGTTCAAAATTTAAATTATCATAGTTATATAAAAACTATTTATATTATATCATAAAATTACTATTTTTTAATTATGACTTTTAATTTTTAGAATTTAATGTTCTAAATCACGAAATACAATTATACAATCAAAAATATCTTTTAGGAAATACCTGTATTCAAGTATATCCTTTGTTGCGTAACATCTACAAGCTAGACGATTATTATTTTTTTACTTCACTATATAACTCATTAAAATTATCTTTAATTGAAAAATTAAAGAATTTTATATAACTCTTTTTTTCAACGTTTACTAAAGTATAAATCTTTATATTTATTACTTTCAAAAATATATAATATTGATTCAGTACTTTTAGTTGTTAGTAACTCCTCGTCTCCATTACTATATATATATTTTACTTTAGATTTTAAATTCAAGTACTTATGTTTTTTAGAATGGATTATATTAATTAAAGATTTAACCTTCTTATCATTAACTACTGTAAGTTTTAAACTATTCTCTTGGTCAAGTACTACAAATTTATATGTATTTTTGGAATCCGTTAATACATTTCTTAATTTTTTCATAAATTTATATGATATTGGTATCTCATCCTTATATTGTTTCATATCAACTAATATCGAATCAACATCTTGTAATATAAAACTTAAGCTATCATTATATAAAAACAAACTCTCTGAAATATACATTTCATGGAGAAATTTCACCAAACCATCAATATTATTTCTTAAAATTTTAATATCTTTGTTTTTTAAATTTCTAGATATAGCTACATTTAATTCCGTAATGGCATTTTTATAAAAATAATCTTTTGTGTTGATTGAATCTAATTCTCGACCGAGTATTTTTTTATGTTCGAATACAAAAGTATAATTTTTAAAAGTATCATTTTCTATTAAATACTCAATAGAATCATAGTTTGTTACAATATTCTTACATAGTTGAGCAGCTTTATTTTTTTCATCAAAATAATATGCTTTCGAACTAATAGCTACACCTTTTTTTATACCCTCTATGTACATTTTCTCAAGATATAACAAGTTTAATTCGGAAAAATCACCCGTTTTTGTCTCTAATATCCATACATACAACTTGATTAACAATTTATCCAAATTCAAATCTTCTTTATTTGGGAAAAGAGAAAAAACATTAAGTGGAATATAAGAACTTTTCTTCTTCAAAATTACAAAATCTGTTATTTTAAATTTACTAACATAGTCGTCCTCATCAATTGATGAAAAAATTATAAACTTATCATTATAACTAGTTTTTCTATTATCATATACTACTTTTCTAAAATCAACACCTTGATAATTTATAAATTCATCAGAATTAAATTTTACAGATTTAGCTTTATTTCCACAAAATCTAGCAAATTTATACATACTCAGATCGATTTTCTCTAGAAGATTTTCTATTTTTTTATAATTATCTGTATTTATCTTAGATATTTTTCTAGCAATCTCTTTTAATAGTTTAACAGTAACCTTCACATCTATTGCAGCGTTGTGATATTGATCACCTGTATACAGGCCAAGAGAATTTGATAAATCAGATAGTCTATAACTTGTTTGTGAGGGTAAGAATAATCTAGATAATTCTACAGTATCCAATGATAATTTAGCTTTATACGGTATTCCTACATCATGAAACCTCTTCTTCAAAATAACATAATCAGACGGCAAGCCATGACATACAAGTATATCTTCTTTAATATAATTAAATAATTCATGAGCTACATCTTCAAAAAAAGGTTTATCATGTAACATTTCATTACTGATTCCTGTTAACTCAGTAACAAATGTAGAGACTTGTTTTTTCGGTTGAATATAATAATTAATCGACGAAATTTCTTTAAAATTTTCATCAAGCTTTGTTGCTGAAAATTGAATAATTTCTTTATCATCTGTTAACTCTATATCGACTACGCAAAATAATTTATTCATAAATTCTCTCACCTCTCTTTCAAATCATCTATATATTATCTCTTAAATTTGATAAAAAATCTAGTATATCTTTTTTATTATTATTTAACCTGTGAAGCAAGATATCTTTTTCTATGATAGAAACTACAGTTTTAATCCATGGACCAGGTTTTTTTTCAATATAATTTATAATTTCTTCAGATGTAATATCTATATCA
>CAKMQO010000067.1 GCA_927911695.1 uncultured Gemella sp.
GCATCTCAGCCTGTGTGAGTATGGACTTTCCTCAGCATTACTGCCGCGATCACTCAAAGAAAAACACTTATATTACTTTACACTAAAAATAACGTTTTGTAAACAATAATCTAAACTATTTTTCTAATACAGAAATTTTACCTTCAGCAATTTCCTCTAATGCTTTACCAACTTCTTTATGAGAAGTGTATTTGTCAAGTTTGCTTGTTTCAGGATTTGCAAATAGTTCTCTTGCTCTTTTACTTGCTAATGACACTAGCATATATTTTGAGTTTACTTTTGATTTTAATACGTCTAATTTTGGATATAACATTTTTTTTCTCCTACATTTCTTCTAATTCTAATAATGCTCTTCTATATTTCATCTCTATACGCTCACGTTTTAAATGCTCACTAAGTATAATTGCTTTAATTCTTTCTACAGCTTTGTCTACTTCGTCATTCTCAACTACATAATCGTATAAGTGCATCATATTAATTTCTTTTTTAGCTTTCGCTATACGTGATTCAATTACTTCATCACTCTCAGTTCCACGACCTTTTAATCTTTCTTTAAGGTCACCAATACTAGGTGGTGCTAAAAATATAAATAAAGCATCTGGAATTTTACTTTTTACTTGTCCTGCACCTTGTACTTCAATTTCTAAAAATATATCTTTTCCTTTTTCCATCGTCTCCCTTACATATTTAACGGGAGTTCCGTAATAATTATCGACATACTGAGCATATTCTAATAGCTCACCTTGCTGTATTAAAGATTCAAATTCTTCTTTTGTCTTAAAGAAATAATCAACCCCGTCTACTTCACCAGGTCTCATACCTCTTGACGTCATTGAAATTGAATATTCGAAGTCAACATTATTACTTTCAAAAATTCTTTTTCTAACAGTACCTTTACCTACTCCTGAAGGTCCTGAAAGAACTATTAATAATCCTTTCTCCATTTTTCGTATCCTTCTGTTATGTTTTATTATCTTTTTTATGATACCATAAATCGGAAAAAATTTAAACTATAAACATGTATATTTAAGTTGTAAATTAATTCGATAATATTTTCTTAAAATTCTCAATTTTTATTTTTAAAATACAAGTCTAATAATTGCTAATGAAATTATTCCTACTACAACTATCACCAAAAGACTCTTTGAAATAATTGCACTCAATACAGTAGGTAGAGAAGCAAGTAGATTTTCATAATTAATCTGAGGAAACTCTCCAATCTTTTGAATAAATAGGCTATCAAACCATAAAGCTGACATTATTACAATCGGCACAAAACTTAAATACTCTATGATTGGCTTAGGTAAATCAAATTTCTTTAATAATACAAATGGAAGTACCCTAGATAACCAAGTCACAATTGTACATCCTAATATTGTTAATATTATATAGTTAGTAGATAACATTTTTCAACACCACTCCTATCGCACATCCTATTAAAGTAACCACAATAATCAATACATTGCTTGGGATAAAAATCATTCCAAAATATACTAAGAAAAATACAACAATAATTACTAGAAATTGTACTTTTTTCTTAATAGTAAAATCTGAAATAACCTGTAAATACAATAATCCTATAAACATCGCTACTAGAGCAAAATCTAAACCTAAGGACTTGGGATCCTTAACTACTCCACCTAACAACGCACCTAGTACCGATGACGCAACCCATGTAAAATATGATACTAGGTTTGCAGCATTAAACCATTCATAAGTCAATCTTCCATTAGTATAGTTCTGTTTATTCATTCCTAAAGCAAAACTCTCATCAGTTAAAAAAGTACCAATAATAATATTCTTAAATACACTATATCGTTTGAAAAACGGAGCTGTTGCCATACTCATTAATATCATTCTTGAATTAATTAAAAAAGTTGCCAAGACAATTGACAATATAGGAAAACAACTAGAAAGCATACTTACAGTAATAAATTGAGCACCACCTGCGTATATGAATAACGACATTGCTCCTACAAAGAAAGGATTAATCCCCACTGAATTCGCAATAACTCCAAAGGCTAACCCTATACCTATATAGCCAAAAACTGTCGGTAACGTATCTTTTACACCCGTCTTTACATCTAATTTATCATTCATATATTCACCTTCCTTAACTATTTAATTGTTTTATTTTATTAAAAGCTCGCCTATAAGATCTTTATCAATTTTTTGTTTAACCGTTTTTTGGCCAGTATAAGTTACTAAGCCCGGTTTAGCACCAGATATTTTTTTTACATTTTTAATTAACGTTCTATCAACATTAACATACTCTTCATTTTTAAACTTCGAATAATAAGCAGCTAGCATTGATGCAATCTCTATCGTCTCTTCACTAGGATTATTATCGAAAATAACAACGTGACTACCAGGAATATCTTTAGCATGAAACCATAGATAATCTCGTCTTGCTAATTTATTAGTAATAGCATCATTCTGAAGATTATTTTTTCCGACATAAATGGCAGTACCATTATGGTTAATTACAAAATAATTACTCTTATTCTTTTTCTTATTTACCTTAATCTTTTCTTTTAATATTCCATTAGCAATCAATTCTTCTTTGATTTCTGCTATATCAGTTTTATCTGCATTTTCTATTTGGAATTTTATAGTCTCAAAATATCCTAAATCCTGTTTTGCAATCTCTATTTGTTCAATTAAATTCTCAATTGTTCTCTTGTTCTTTTTATATAAATCAAAGTACTTCTCTGAATTCTTCTCAATAGTTAGATTTGGATCTAACTCTATTTCTATATCCGATAAATCTTCACTATAAAAATTTTGCAGTGTTACAATCTCGGGTATTTCTTTTTTAAATAAATAAATATTTGAAATTAGAAGCTGCCCCTTTAATTTATAATCATCTCTATTATTAGCTTGTTCTAGTTCATTTTTTAATATATCAATTTTCTTATTTAATCTATTTATTTTAGAATTAACAAAATTAAAAAGCTTTTTATCTGTATTTTTTATTTATCGACTCTCTGGCTATATCCATGTAGTAGTAATCTAATAATTGTGATAATGATTCAAAATCCCTACTATACTCTTTAACTTCAAAGAAATAAAAATCCTTCTTATTGTTCTCTTCAAGCAAAACTGGTTTAAAGTAATTATCGAATTCCTTACAAAAACTAATAAATGAATTTTTCAAATCTCCTTGCGAGTTATTTTGAAAATAATTATTCAGTAGTGCTGAAACACCGTAGAAACTTTTCATTAAGAATTTTTTATCATCAATAGGAAACTCAATGTCACTATAGCTACTAAAGTCAAAAGGATTAATTTTTTCTACTGTCGGAGGAAGAGTGTATTCCATATTAGATATAGTCGATCTCTTATACTCAAGACTGTAGCTATTTTTTAAAGACTCTAATATAATATTATCTTCATTAGTTAATATTATATTTGAGTGTTTACCCATTAATTCTGAAATTAGATAATAATACTTTTCGTATCCTAAATCATCAAAGTTTTTTATTTTAAAAATTACTATTCGGTCATTATTAACTTGATTTATCTCTAATATTATTCCACCTGTTAAATACTTTCTAAGTACTGAACAAAAATTTGAAGGTGTTGAAGGATTTTCAAAACTATTATTTGTTAACTGTATTCTAGACGCACTTGAACTTGCAGATAAAAACAATTTTAAATTCTTTCCTTTTCTAACAGAAAATACAAATTCATCTGTCGATAAATTATTTATTTTATTTATACGACCATTTAATATATTTTCTTCTAATTCTTTCACCATTTTTCTTATGAAAAAGCCATCAAATGCCATTTTTATCCTCCTTGTATTTTAATATATAATTTAAGATTATATCATAGATATTAATTTGTGTATATGAAAATAAGAAACATACAAATACTAAAAAGAGACGATATATACATATCATCTCTTTTTAAATACTATTTATTTTCAAATCTTTTTGAAACTAATACTCCCCACACTAATAATCCAAGTAATACTAGCCAGAAAATAACAGTCCAAAGTGTAGAATGTGGGAAATCATGAGGGATAAGTGCTAATTTCTCATGAGCAGCTGCAATTACAAATAGTTTAATACCTACCCAACCAACAATAAGAAATGCGGCGATTTCTAAACCTGGTTTAGTTTCTAATACTCTTATAAATATGTTAGCTGCATAACGCATGATAACTACACCAACAAAACCTCCAATTACCATTACAGTAAATTGACCAAGGTTAATTCCTCCAATAGATGTCTCAGAAATATGAGGTAATGTTATCGCGATAGCTACAGCAGCTAAAATTGAATCAATCGCAAAAGCTATATCAGTAAGCTCAACTTTAATTACAGTCGCCCAGAAACCACTTTGTTTTTTAGGTTCAGCAATCTCTTCAGTTTCATTACCTTGTTTTCGTTTCTCAAAAAATTCTTTAATATGTGCACCTGCCATATATAACAAGTACAAACCACCTAAAACTTGAATTTCCCAATACTGAGCTAATATTGTAATTAAGAAAATCGCTATTATTCTAAATATCAATGCTCCTGCAAGACCGTACATCAATGCATGTTTTTGTTCTTTAGGCGGAAGATGTCTAACCATAACTGCAAGAACAATAGCATTATCTGCTGAAAGTAATCCTTCTAAAAGTATTAAACTCAATAATACTATCACATATTGAATTAGTATCTGTGTATCCATTCTAATCTCCTTCTATCCTATTATTTTTTTCATTAATCTAACAATAACTATAACTACTATTAATCCTAACATGTTTAATGCTAGCGGTAAAAAGTTACCCAGATTAAAAGTAATATTCTGATTTAATAGATTAAAAGATTTAGTAAAGATAGTTAATACACTATTATCTACCCTCTCTCCTGGGATAGAGAATCTAGATTTTATCATATTTGCTATAACTTCTCCTCCTATGAAATATAAAAGTGAGAAAGAAATTGTCAAGTTTGTGTTATTAAATAGTGTTAATGCTAATAAAAAAATAAGGTTAGCAAACACGAATAATAAAACTAGCATCGCAGCATATGATCCTGCTGTATTAACATTCAACATTAATGTTTTTAACTCTTCAAAAATATTTCTTTTTCGTAAGAAAATTATTCCTATGAAGCATGCAATTACTATAACATAGTAAATTAAAAATAAATTAAATTAGCTAAAATAGCTAAAGATATCTCTTGTTGTTTTTCTTTTTTCTTATTTCCAAAAGAACATTTACTTTTGAAATATAATCTT
>CAKMQO010000068.1 GCA_927911695.1 uncultured Gemella sp.
AAGCATTATCCATCGATATGTTTTTGAATTGGATGACTAAAGAATTCTTTAATGTTTATGCTTGGTTACATTTCTTTTCAAATTTTGATTATTATCAGGATAAAAGATTAGAAAAAAAAATAGTTAGATTTACTAAAAAAACTGTTGAAGAATTTAAAGAGATAGGAGTGGCTTAAAAATGAATAAACTTAGAAAAAGAAAATTCAATGTGTATTATTGGACATGTATTGTTGTGGCTGTATGCTTGCTAATACTTAGTAACTTAGAATGGAATACTATTTTGGGTGAACTTATGCTAACAACATTATTGCCATTTTACATCTTAGATGAACGTGGTAAGAAGGTGTTTGAAGACTATGAAGAAGAACAATAATAAAGTTAGTGATTATTTCAGAAAAAAATTAAATGATAGAATTGAAGAATTAAAAATAAAGCCAACCGAACTAAGTTTAATGAGCGGTGTTCCAGCTCCGATAATTTATAGTTTTAGATATAAAATTAATTTATCTTTGAAATTTGATTATGTTGTAAGGTTAGCAAATGCATTAGATATAGATTTGAATAAATTGAAAGGAGTATAGAAGATGATAGTTATTAAGGGTGAACATTTAAACGTTAAGAGTGAACTATTTGATCACGTAAAAATTACAAGTGACAACTTAGTAGCAGCTTTATCTAGAGTGTATTTAAAAAGTAATTGTGATTTTGTTGAAGAATTTTTAGATTATATAAAAGATGAAAGTATTTTAGTTTATATAGAGAAGAAAGGAGTATAGAATGGAAAATTTAGATTTATACAGTAAATTAGTAGAATTACAAACTATCCAACATGAAGTAGATAAACACATGGAAGTCTGGGAAAGAGAGAAAATAGTAACAGCCTTAAGTGAAGAGTTCCATGAATGGTATAACTCAATTGGATTTTTCAAAATTTGGAAAAAGCACAAGACACCTATTGAAAAACAACTAGATGAATTAGCTGATTGTTTAGCGTTCGCATTGTCGTTGTTAAATGACGATTGTAGAGTGTTTGGGTCAGATAGATGGGCTGTTGTGCTGAATAGAAATAATGAACAGCATATTAAACTTATGAGAAATGAAATTGAACATGGTGAATTATTTTCAAAACGAGTTCATAACACAGTTTATAAACAATCGGTTGAGTTTTCTATTGAAATTAATTTTAAACATCGCAATGATTTATTACAGTTTTGAAGATTTATTTGAAGCGTATAAAAAGAAATCATTAGTGAATATTCAACGACAAAAAGAGGGGTATTAGAATTTGAAAAGAAATCAAGATGAAAATATCAACAAAAAACAGGTTGGACGACGTATTCTGAATATTAGAAGACGCAACTTTTTAACTTTAATTGAATTTGCGAAAAGATTGGAGCTAGTAAAAGTAGTGTCTCTGATTGGGAACAAGGTTTTCGACTTCCCCCAGAAGCAGCTTTAACTAAAATAGCTATCATGGGTAATACGACTGTTGATAAGTTGCTTTGTGGTGATGGTAAGAACGATGTTGAAGAAATATATCAACGACTTATTAAACTACCTGAAGCGGATATATTAGGAATATTTAGAAGAGTGCATAATAAATTTAAATTTGGAGTAGAATTGGAATGTTAGTAAATATTAACGATGATATTTTAGAATTATTAAAATTAGATGAACTTGAAGAAAACGAGAATAATAAACAGCTGATAGAAAATACTGTAAATGCTTATATATTAGGTGGAATGTTAACAGCTTCTGAATATGGAAAAATCGATGTAAAAGATGAGGATATTAAAAGTTTATTGGAATATTACGAGCAAAAAATGAAATTACTGTTGATAAAAGTAATGCTATCAAAAGACTTCAAGGCAGGTTATAAGATATAAAAAAATAGCCGTTTAAAACAACGACTATTTACACAAATTTACAATTTAAAAATAACATATTTAGGAGGAAAATCAAGTGACAAAAGATAATATTAATCCGAACCACTATATAGCTGGTGGAATTGAAACAATAGATTTAATTCAAGATGTAGTAAAAGATTTTGGAAGTGTGTGTCAAGCTAACATTTTGAAATATGGTATTAGAGCAAACAAGAAACACGATGAACCGCAGGACGACATCAAGAAGATAATACGATATTGTGAATTTTGGTTGAATGATTTAGAAGGACTAAAAGCAAGTGGAAAGCGTTCTGAAGAGATAGCGGTATTTGATAAGTTAAATTCTCTATTAACTCCTCAAGAGAAAGAGTTTTTAAAAAATAGAAATATAAATTTGTGTAATGATAGATGGTGGAGAGATATTTAAGTCTGTTATATCTGATTTTATCGATAAATTAGGAGATGAAGAAATGGTGAAGATTAATAAATTAGAAATAGAAAATGTTAAAAGAGTTAAAGCTGTTCAGATAGAACCAACAGCAAATGGTTTAACTGTTGTTGGGGGGAGAAATGGTCAAGGTAAAACTAGTGTTCTAGACTCAATAGCTTGGGCGTTAGGTGGTAATGCTTATAAACCATCTAATCCATTAAGGGAAGGTAGCGTTGTGCCACCAATTATAAAAATTCAACTGGATAACGGACTTATTGTCGAACGTAAGGGCGAAGATGGAAAGTTAAAAGTAACAGATCCTAGTGGTAAAAAGGCAGGTCAAAACTTACTGAATAGTTTTGTTGAGCAATTCGCTATTAATTTACCAAAATTTATGGAGATGAACTCAAAAGAGAAAACTAAAGCCTTACTAAACACAGTTGATGGTTTAGGAGAAAAATTATTCCAGATTGAACAAGAAGAATTAGAAATATACAACAAACGTCGCACTGTCGGTCAAATTAGAGACCAGAAGAAACACTTCGCTGAAGAACAACCGTTTTTTAAAGAGGTAGGAAATGAATTAGTAAGTGCTTCTGAATTAATTAAAGAACAACAAGAGATTCTTGCTAAAAACGGAGAAAATCAACGTAAACGCGATAATTTAGAGAATTTACAAGCTAGAAAAGTATTTGCTGAAAATAAAAAGCTGAACTTGAAGCGCAATTACAAGAATTAAATTTAAATTAGAACAATTAAATTCTGATATTGAAATAGCTAATATTGATGTTGTTGATCTAATTGATGAAAGTACTGAAGAGTTAGAACGAAGCATTGAGAATATTGAAGAGATTAACAGAAAGTACGCGCCAACCAAGATAGAGAACGTGCTGAAAAGGACGCTGAAGAATATAAAAATCAATATGAAGATTTAACGAACTCTATCGAGGAATTGAGAAAGCAGAAATTAGACTTATTAAACGGTGCTAATTTACCATTAGAAGAATTAAGTGTAGATAATGGTGTAATTACTTATAAAGGGCAACCTTGGGATAATATGAGTGGTTCTGAACAGCTTATAGTAGCAACTGCTATTGTCAGAAAAATTAACCCACAATGTGAATTTGTGCTAGTAGATAAATTAGAACAAATGGATCTTGAGACTTTAGTTGATTTTGGTAACTGGCTAAAAGATAACAATTTACAAGCAATAGCGACAAGGGTATCTACTGGTGAAGAATGTCAAATTATCATTGAAGATGGATATGTTAAAAATAAAAAAACAGATACACCGTCTTGGGAAAATAATGTAGGAGGTAGTTTTTAATGAAAATCACAAAAGGTAAACGAGCAAGAGCTCAAAAGGTGGTAATTTATGGTACTGAAGGTATCGGGAAAAGCTCTCTAGCTTCTCAATTTCCAGAACCTTTATTTTATAGATACTGAAGGCTCAACGGATAATATGGACGTTGCAAGATTAGATAAGCCTACAAGCTGGATAATGTTAAATAATCAGATTGCATTTATTAAAGCTAATCCAACTGTGTGTAAAACATTAGTAATAGATACTATTGACTGGGCAGAATCTCTGTGTGTTGATAATTTGTGTGCGATGCATGGTAAGAAAGGTATTGAAGATTTCGGTTATGGTAATGGATATGTTTATGCCAAAGAAGAAATGGGACGTTTCTTAAATAAGTTACAAGATTTAATTGAAATAGGAATAAATGTTGTGTTAACTGCTCACGCTCAAATTCGTAAGTTTGAACTGCCAGATGAAATGGGTTCATACGATAAGTACGAGTTGAAACTCGGTAAGAAAACGAGTTCACAAACAGCACCATTAGTGAAAGAATGGGCGGACTTATTACTATTTTGTAATTACAAAACATATTTAATTTCACAAGAAAAATCTACGAAGAAAAAGGCACAAGGGAATCAACGTGTTATGTATACGGAACATAACCCAGCATGGGACGCTAAGAACAGACATGGCTTACCTAGCGAACTTCCATTAGATTATGCTTCTATTGCTCATATCTTTAAAACAGAGGAAAAAGAAGAGGTTAAAAAGACTATTCAAACTGAATTTAAAGACGAGAAAAAAGAACAGTTACAATTTGAACAACCTAAGTATAACGGTGATTTAGAAGCACCAAAGATTGAGAAAACACAAGAAGAAAAAAATAATGGATAATTTCGGAGATATAGTTAAAGAGGTAGAAAATACACCTGTTGAAGATTTAATAGATCCATTTAAATCAAAACCAGAGTATATACCTCAAGCGTTATGGGATTTAATGCAGCAAGATAATATCACGGAAGATGATATTAAACTAGTGACAGAAAG
>CAKMQO010000069.1 GCA_927911695.1 uncultured Gemella sp.
TGTCTATTAATAATATTTACGTAAATATTGTTTTTTCTTTAAAATATTAAAATTAAATTGATACTAACGTATAAATAATTGTTTATTTCTGAATATTAACGGTAATGAGAAAGTTAAAATAATTAATTTATTTTTGTGATATGAGTTGAATTTTTATGAATTTATATTATAATGGAATAGAGAACAAAAAAGGAGAATGTTATGCCTAATAATATTTTAGAAGAATTAAAAACGAAATTTGAAGATTTTGCAAGCGAGTTAGAAAATATTGAACCTGAAAAAGTTGATTTAACTCAAATTGATAGATTAATTGCATTAGTAGAAGAATTAGATAACGAGATTAAAACTATAAAATAATAGTAGAATTGGATAAGCTGAAGTGGGAGTGTTTTGCTTTTACTCAGCTTATCTTTATGAATGAGGATACGATGAAAAATAAAAACGGTAAAAAATTAAATGTCTTACTTACAATTAAGAAAATAGGAATTAATGGTGAGGGGATAGGATATTATAAAAAGAAAATTACTTTCGTAAAAGGTGCCCTACCTGACGAAGTTATAGTTTGTGAAATAGTTGAGGAAACACCAAAATATATTATTGGTAAACTTGTTAAAGTAAAAGAACCTAGTCCACATAGAGTAGAAATCAAAAGAGAATATGCTGAAAGTGGAGCTTATGGTTTAGCTCATGTTAGTTATGAGAAACAACTTGAGTACAAACGTACAATTTTATTAGATGCTTTTGATAAATACTATAGACTACCTAAACCTGATAAATTAGTATTAAAAACATTAGCTAGTCCTGTGACTGAAGGCTATAGAAATAAAAACCAATTTCCACTAGCTGTTAGAAATGGGCGAGTTATTGCAGGGTTATATAAAGAAGGTTCTAACGATTTAGTTGAAATTAATGAAGATTTAGCATTACATGAGAATGGTAATAAAATAACAAACCTAGCTAAGAAGTTACTAGGAAAATATAAAGTAGAGATTTCTACAAATAAAAAGAATTACGGTGTGAAATATATTGCAACAAGAACTTCATTTTATAATGGGGATGTTCAAGTAACTTTCGTTGCTAATACTGATAAGATTAAGAACATGGATAAGGTCGTTAATGAACTTAAGCGTGAAAGAATCGTTAAAAGTATAATACTAAATATCACAAATGACAAAGATCACCTGGTAATGGGAACAGAAAGTGTTACTTTATATGGTTCAGATTATATCGTTGAAAAATTGGTGATATTAAATACGAACTTTCAGCTAAGTCATTCTTCCAATTAAATCCACCGGCAACAAAAAAACTTTATGATAAAGTAGTTGAGTTTGCTGCACTAAAAGAAACAGATGTTGTATTAGATGCTTTCTGTGGAGTTGGAACAATTGGACAATATGTTAGCCGTAATTGTAAAGAAGTGTACGGAGTTGATATTATTCCAGCTGCGATTGAAGATGCTAATGATAATGTTAAATTAAACAACTTAACAAACTGTACTTATGTTGCAGGTGATGCTAATAAAATAGTCCCACGTTGGAAGAAAAAAGGAATCAACTTCGATGTAGCAATAGTAGATCCACCGCGTGTAGGTCTTGGACCACTAGCTAAAAACTTATTAGTGGTCGATGCTAAGAAAATTGTTTATGTGAGCTGTAATCCATCTACATTGGCACGTGACTTAAAAGTTCTAACAAGAAAATATAAAATTAGACGTATTCAACCAGTAGATATGTTCCCAGGAACAGCGGCAGTTGAAGCGGTAGTTGAATTAGTCAGAAAATAATTTCTAGAGGAAAAATATGGATAGTTTTGAACAATTAAAAAAAGAAATAATGGAAGATAGTGATAATAAAAAATACACGGATGAAGGAATAGAACCTTTATTTTCTACACCTAGTACAGCAAAAATATTAATCGTAGGTCAAGCGCCTGGTATTAAAGCTCAAGAGAGTAAGATTTTCTTTAATGATAAAAGTGGAGTTAAACTTCGTGAGTGGATGGGAATAGATGATGAGATATTTTATAAATCTGGTTTAATAGGTGTAGTACCGATGGACTTCTATTATCCTGGTAAAGGTAAAAGTGGGGATTTACCACCAAGAAAAAACTTTGCAAAAAAATGGCATGATAAAGTTTTAGAATTTATGCCTAATCTCGAACTTATTATTCTAGTGGGAAAATATGCACAAGATTATTACTTGGGAAATGATAAAAAAACAGAATCTAACGGAAACTGTATATAATTATAAACAGTATTTGCCACGTTATTTTCCAATTGTTCACCCGTCACCATTGAATTTTCGTTGGCATAATAAAAAATCCATGGTTTATTAAAGAAGTAGTACCAGAATTACAAAAAAGGGTGAAGGAAATACTACAGAAATAAATCATTAAAAAATAAAGACTGAGGTAACTTGAAGATTTCTATGAAATCTTGATTTCAAGCTCCTTTCAGTCTTTTTAATTTTCTATTATTTCAAATCTAGTCTGCTCACCGTAATATATAAGCAGTGAAGATAGTATTGTTTTTAACCGTTCTAAATTATCTGTTTTTAAAATAATTTCTGCCTTACCAGAGATTACATTAAAAGCATCTCCACTTCTTACGGAGATAATCTCAATGTTATTGTATTTTGTAGTTTTTTTAACAAATTCACCAGCAATAACTGTTGTATCAATGGCTTCATGAGGTTCAGCACCGTGTCCGCCTTTACCGTAGATAGTAACTAAATATGTATTCATGATTACTGTTCCTCCTTTAGATTTTTTATTACATTAGCGGAATCAAATGCTAGTGTCAAGAATATTGAAGCTGTTTGTTTCATTACTTCTTCTTCAAAATCAAAATTTGGGTGATGGTGTGGATATTTAGCGAAGGTAGAATTCCCTGCACCAATTAAGAAAAATGCTCCGGGAACTTCTTCAATATAATATGCAAAATCTTCTCCAATCATAAGTGGTTCAATTTCCATCTGCTTAATATTTGGAAGAATTTTAGAAGTTGCTTTTTGTATTTCTATTGTTCCTTTTTTGTGATTTATAAGAGGTGGATAACCTCCGTAATAAATAAATTCTATTTTAGTGCCAGAATATTCATTTTCTAGAGCTTTGCATAAGTTTTGAAGTTTAGTCAGCACCATTTTGTGAAGTTCTTTATTGAAATGTCTAATTGTTCCAGTGATACTTGCTTCTTTAATAGAGCTTTCAAGTTTTCCTAAAGTAATAACAAGTGTTTCTCTTGGTTTTGAAAATCGTGAAACTATGTGTTGAGTCATACTAACAAATTCAGCAGCAATAATATTTGCATTTTCCTTAGTATTAATTTTCACTTCAAATCTGTCTGCAGCTGCACATAGTTCTCTGTAACTATATCCTAAAGTTCCAAGTGGAAGAGGTGTCCAAAGATGAGCACCAAATATTGCATCGACCTCTTGTAAACAACCAGCATCAATCATTGGTTTTGCTCCACCTGGAGCTTGTTCTTCTCCATATTGGAAAACTGCAACAACATCATGTGGAAGATCTTCTTGATGATCCATTAGAACTTTACACGTTGCAAGTAATGCTGTAGTGTGTCCATCATGACCACAAGCGTGCATTGCATTAGGAATTGTAGACTTGTATGGGGTATCTTTTGCATCATTTATAGGTAGGGCATCGAAGTCTGCTCGAAAAGCGATTGTTTTTGAAGAATCTTGTCCTTTAATTCTTGCGACTACACCATTTAGGCCGACGTTTGTTTTAATATTAATAATTCCAATTTTTTTCTAAATATTCTTTAATGAATCTCGCTGTATTTTTTTCGTTAAATGAAACTTCAGGATGCATATGCATATAGCGACGAAGTTCAATCATTTCTGGATAAAATTTTTTCAAGTTTATCTTGTATAATTTTTTCAATCATAAAAACCTCCAGATTACTATTTTAAATTATAAATACAATTATAGCACA
>CAKMQO010000070.1 GCA_927911695.1 uncultured Gemella sp.
AGGAAAACTATTGTATAAGAGAAGAAAAAGAAACAATAGAACGTAGCTTTGCGGATTCTAAACAAAATCACGGATACAGGTATGCACGATATAGAGGAAAAGCCAAAGTACAGTCGTACGCTTGGCTGTCTTGTTGCGTTCAAAATATGAAACAATAGTACTAAGAGAGATATAATTATCTCTTAATACTACTGATGCTTTAGCCATAAGGCTTATTTTTTTGAAAAACGACCAAAAACATCAATACGTTCATTGATATTTTGGTCGTTTTTGTCAACATCTGGAAATACAAGTATTATCAAATAATAATACTTGTATTTATTTATAATATTGATTTTATAAATGGAAATGATCCAAGGTGAGTTTCTATTAATTTCTTATCTATATCGTTTATTAATTCTAGATAAATGGTCTCAATTTCAGGATTAATGATTACGAGTGAATCGAAAATAGAATATTGCTCTAGATTAAATAATTCGATAAATGATAGTAGAGTAGTAGTCTTGTTCTGTGATTGCTGTAACTTATTTTTTAATTTGTCTTGTAGTGTAGAAAGATTTTTAGTTGTCATAGGTTCTTTATTGTTTTTAGTAGCAATTTTAATAGCTTCATCTATTATAGACTTTGGTTTAGCGGAAAGAAGGTTTGTTTTTTTAAATAAATTATCTATATGTGAAGAAGCTTCATTTATAGATGAAACCAATTTAGTGATAAGCTTTTCTCTTGAATTTGGGTTTTCGATTAGCAACAAGATATTTAGGTTTTTAGATGATGTATTTAATGAGGAGACACTATGTTTTATAGTTTCAAGTAATGAATTTATATTATCTATTATGTCTTTGTCATTGGACTCTATTAAAAAAATAAATTGCTTTAATTCTGATCTTAATGCCTTCAGTAAAAATATCAGTGGTTTATTATCTCTAAACAATTTAACAGAATTACTGTTGTGTCAATTTCTGGATTATATTCAATAGTATATTTTTGTAGAAGGAAGTGTATATTTTCAATTGTGTTTTTTATATTACTTACTTTTACGTCAAGTTTATTCTTAAGGTGAGCATAGTAGAAATCTTGTTTTGAAGTTCCAGACGTATATGACTTATAATTATCGATTTGGTTATTATTTTTGAAGATATTAACTACAATTCTTAACATATATAAAATATCAGTATCAGTGAAATCAGAATAATATTCTTTTACATCTATGCTATTTTCGTATTCAAGAGTAATATTCTTTGTAAATATAGACTTATTGGTATTTCTAATCGAAGAAAATAAATATGAATTGTGAGCAAGTAAGTTCATAAAATTTTCAGAAGTAGTTTTTAAATGTAATTGCTCTGACCTATTACAGTAGTATTTTAAGGCAAGATTATATTCTTCGATTAATTCGTTTATAAAATTATGCTTTAAAATACTCGATCTTCTTATTAGTTGTATAGCTTTCAGAAGAATATATAGAAACAAGTCATCGATATATAATTGATGTATATTGTAGTCTTTGTTTTTCACAAAGTCAAAGTTATCTTCTGTAGCGATTAGATTAGTATGGAGATTATTTATATGAAAGAACGAGGACATAATATAGACTAGGAAAGATATTCTTTTATCTTCTATTTTAAATTCTGATGTTTTATATAGTGTAAAGTCTTCACAATCTAATATGGATTTATTAGACTTTTCATATTTTTTTTATAAAAATCTAAGTCTAATACATCTAAATATGAATTATGTACATATATTGTGTATAATGATTTGTCGATTCTATTACTTAACAAGTCTAATCTTTTTTGTGATTGATCTGAAAGTCCTATGTAACATTTTTTCTTATACTTATCTTCATCAACTTTTGTATTTCTTTCATTTACATAAATAATATAGTTTTTAAAAAATTTCCAATCCGTAGTATATGTTTTTTCCTTATTATTCATCATTTCCCTCCATACATTTAATCAAATTATATCACATAAACTCCCATTTTGCTCGTACTTTAGGTGCTAATGGATGGAAGTTATCTTGTTTATTACTATCAGTAAGGAAGAGAATTTTTTTTCTTAGTTTATTCTTTGCTAATAATTCGATAATTGAGTTTAGTCTATTTTGTACTAATTTATTTGTCTTAGGAAGTGAGCCACAGGCAATTATAATGTTATCAGAGATTTTAGCACATCTTAGTATATAGTTATCATTCGCTTTAGTATCTTGCTTTCCAAACTCCCGATTTCCCGTTGAAATCTTAGAGTATAGGTTAACACTATAGAATCCACCAAAACCACATTTAAATACGTTATTAGTAATAAATGTAGTTGTAGAATCATTTATAATAAGGTCACTAGTACTAGGATATAGAGTTATAATAGTAGCTATTGGTTTCTCAGTGTCCCAAACCTTTTTTAATATGTATCTCTCTTTTTTGTCATCCGACATAAGTATTTCGATTTGGATATTTGAAGTTAGTATTTCTGTCATTTTTTATAGTCCTCTCTATGCTGTTCTTTTTTTGTATAGTTTAATTATTATTACGGTAATTTCATATATGGCTTTTAGCCAATCTAATATACCGATTTCCTTTTTTGAATTGTTTTTTATTCATATTTGAAATACACCAACCTTTCATTTTTAAGTATTCCAGTTAAGAGTTTCTTACTGCAGTCTGAATTATAAAATACATAGATAGTAATGTCATTGTAATAGAAAAAGATAATTAGATATGAAGCGGAAGTCATTACATTATAAAAGTTAGTAGGTAATAACTCTGAATCTAGTTCATCTGTGCCTAATAGATAGCTTTCAGACGTTAAATAGTCCTCTCTAATATTTAGATTTAGCTGTTCTTGTAGTAAATAAGAAATTTGAGTATTGTCTACCATAATGTACCTGCCCAGTTAATATTGTCTTTTTTAAGTGATAGATAGTCTGTATCATTTACAATTATATGATCTAATACATTAATACCTAATAATTCTCCAGCTTCTATTAAAGCTTTAGTTATCTTAATATCTTCATTACTAGGTTTTAAATTACCAGATACATGGTTGTGACTAACTATTATTGAACTTGAATTAGCGAGTATAGCACCTTTAAATATTTCTCTAAAGTGAACAGGTGAGTAATCTAATACTCCTATGTGGCAAATTTCACAGTAAGTTGGTTTATTTTTCACATTCATACCAACAACTGCAAATACCTCTCTATCAAAGTTACCGATGTAGTCAATAAAAAACTCTCCAGAAACATCGGGAGAGGAGAAGGTAGTGTTATTATTGATATGTATTTCTTTTAATATTTCTTGCTTAAGTTGTACAACTTGTATTTTTGTCATTGTTTTTGTATGCTCCTTTTATAAAAAGTAAAAAAACCTAATTAGCTGTAAAACTAATTAGGTTTTAAATATGTGTTCTTAAGTTTATTCATTATATTTATAACGAAGTGATTTCTTTTAATCCTGCATTTATTATTACAAATAATTCTACCCATACACACACTATAAGAACAGCCATCATTAAAT
>CAKMQO010000071.1 GCA_927911695.1 uncultured Gemella sp.
TTTTTTAGTATAGTTGACATATCAGAGTTCTTGGTAGTTTTTCTGTAAAAATTACACATAATTTGAAAACAATATTTTATATTAGCATGAAAAAAAGGTTCGGGAATTTATAATATAATTTGATTTTTTATAGAAAACGATGTATAATAGTTATAGATGAGAAAGGAGGATTACTTTGAAGAATAAAGGAACATTACTGGCACAAAACTTTGAAAAAAACTTCGAAAAATGAACAATTACTCTATGTCAACTGTAGCAGATAAACTAGAGTTATCATCTCACGGTGTATATGCGAACTGGGAATACGGGCGTAACGAACCAAACGTTGCGACACTAGTATCAATAGCGAGATTATATAACGTTTCTATTGATGAACTGGTAGGCTATAAAACTGAAAAAGGGGAACCAGAAGAGTTGGCAGATACTCACTTTGAAGTAATTGATATGATTAAATCACTTGATAGTGAGGATTGTAAATTAGTAGAAGAAGTTTTGAGAAGATTTAGGGGATATTCTTTTTCGAGAAATATAAATCTATAACATACTCAAATACTTAGGCTATAGAGTTATAATGTAGTAAATTAAATTAATAGTTTTTTAATATAGGCTAAGTGGTAATACTTAGCCTATATTTTTCTTTTCTTTGGAAAAAGGGGTGATAACTATTGATGTAAAAGAATTAATGAACCAAATTATTAACGAAGCAATAGAAAAAAGAGCCAGTGATATCCATATATACCCACATATGTCGGGGAATTCCTTTATACAACTCAGGGTGAACGGTCATCTGAGTAAATATGAACAATTTTCTAATAGGGAGCTAGACGCGATCATTTCGCTTTTAAAATTTAATTCTAATATAGATATTTCAAGGAATAAGGAACCGAAAAGTGGTCGTTTTGTCTATAATTATAATGACAGAGATTATTTTTTACGTGTTTCAACCTTACCACTAAGTGAGTTAAATGAGGGCTGTGTGGTCAGAATATTTATTAATGAATTAGAAGATGTTGAATACAGTATTTTTGAAGAAGATAGTCAGTATATAAATAATCTCTCAAAAAAAGATAATGGTCTAATATTATTTTCAGGACCTACAGGAAGCGGTAAATCAACATCACTGTATAAATTAGCAAGTGAGCTTGCTAACATGAATAAGCAGGTAATTACAGTAGAAGATCCTGTAGAAAAAAAGATTCCTAGTTTAATACAAATGCAAGTAAATGAAAAAGCAGGAATTAACTATGATAACGCCTTAAAATCTATCTTGCGATGTGATCCGGATGCTATGGTAATCGGAGAAATCCGTGACTATAAGACAGCTAGTCAAGTAATTACATCAGCATTTTCAGGACATTTAGTTTTAAGTACAATTCACGCGGAAGATTCTATTGGAGTAATAAATCGATTAAGAGATTTAAACCTGTCACTAGAAGATATAAAACAAACCGTGATTTGCATTATTTCGCAAAGATTGGTGAATTTAGTAAACGGAAAAAGAGGATTAGTAACTGAAATATTGAAAAAAGAAGATATTCATGAATATATAGATAATAATAGAATACATAAAAACTCTTTAGAGAAAAAGTTTGAATTAGCTTGCGAAAAAGGATTAATCAGCAATGATGAAAAAGAAAAATGGGGATATTAAAAAAATCCTAGATAAAGAGAATAAAATATATTTTATTAAGCGTCTATATGAGTTGATAAATCATGGATATATGTTAGAAGATTCTTTAGAATTTCTATTAATACAATATGAAGTTGCTGATGACGAAATTAAAAAGATAAAAGAAAAACTCTCTAACGGAAATAAATTATCCGATAATATTGGGATATCTTGGTTATTCACAACTAATTATAAGCAAAATAAAATTTGCTGAAGACTATGGTCGAATTGAAGATATGTTACTCGAAGTAGAAACTTATCTATCAATACAAAAAATACAACAAGAAAAGATAATAAAACATTAAGATATCCACTATTTTTAACACTCACATTAGTATGCCTTATTATGGTATTTAATGCGCTAGTAATTCCACAATTTGAGAACATCTATACTTCATCTAATATTAAGATGGATCTCCAAACCATTATATTAATCAAATCACTTTATTATATTCCAAAAATCATTTCCATTATAATTTTATTTATCCTTTTAGGTATAAGTTACTTATTTTATACAATTAAATATAAACCACATCTATTTTTAAAGACCCTATTATATATTCCTAAGATTAGGAACTATTCTAAACTATATTTTTCTTACAGATTTTCTATGGAGTTAAGTTTATTCCTTATGAGTGGATTCTCTTTGAAAACTGCTTTAGAAGTAATGGTCGAAGAAAACTATGATTATTATTTAACAGAATTTGCTAAAGAAATTTTACATGAACTAGATAAAGGTATAAGTTTCGAAGATGCTATTGGAAAAATTAAATACTTTGATAAATCAATTAGAAAATTTGTAAGCCATGGAAGAAATAATGGTTTGATTGATAAAGAATTAAAACTTTTCAGTGAATTGATGTTAGATACCTTTTTAACATCATTAGATAGAACCTTAAAAAAATTACAACCTATTTTATTTGGAATATTAGCTGTAGTAATAGTTGGACTGTATATGGTAATACTACTTCCAATTTTTAATATGGCAAGTTCATTAAAATAAGGAGGGAATTATGAAAAAAATTATTCAAAAGTTTAAAAACAAAGACGGTTTCACTTTGATTGAGATGTTAATCGTGCTATTTATAATCGCAATTCTATTAATTCTTATAATCCCTAATATTACTAAGAATATAGACACTGCTAAAGATAAAAGTTCAGAAGCTTATGAAAAAACAGTACAATCACAAGTTACGGCTTATGAAATTAATGAAAAAGATAAAGATGTTACATTTGAAAAACTAGTTGAAAAACATTATTTTAGATGGACCTGCAGATAAAGCTAGTACAGCACCCAATGGTAAGAAAATAGTAATAGCAAATGGTAAAGCAACACTTGAAAAATAGAAATGGATTTTCTTTGGTAGAGATGATAGCTGTGTTGATGATAGTTAGTATTATTGTGATAATCCTATCAAGAATATCTATAAATACTTATGAAAAATATCAGGAGAGATTAGCTGTCAATGAGTTAGTTTCTGAAATTTATAATATTCAAACAAAAAGTTTAGGAAAAGATAGATCTTATATTTGCTTTTTTACAAGTGATGATGAATATGCAGTATTGTATGATGGTCAGAAATATTGGAAGAAAATACGTAAAATGGTAAAGCAAAACTTGGAGCAGCTTCTGTGAAATTCGAATATTGGAGAGGTAATCTAATATCTAAAGCGAATACCGTCGATGTAAAATTTGATAATAGTTTATATCGAATAATAGTTCATTTAGATACAGGGTATGTGACACTAGATGAAATACAATAAAAAAGCTTTTACTTTTGTAGAATTGATAGGGGCTTTGTTTATTTGTTCATTGCTATTTGTATTTTTAATTCCAAATATGGTAAGGCAATATTCTAATCTTTATAAAATTGAAAAAGAATTAGAGATGAGAGAGATATTGTATGAAGAAATTTGTAGTCATTATAAGGATAAAAGTTTCACTACAAAGAGAAAGAATTATTACATAAGTGTTAGAGGGAATTCAGCGAAAATTGAGGATGAAGAGACGGGTGAAAAGATCAGTTATAGCTAAATCTAAACAGGGATTTACCTTGCTAGAGTTAACAGTATCTTTATTCTTGTTAGTAATCCTAACCTTACTACTTATGCTAATATTACAGACTACAATAAACACCTCTAAAAGATTTTTAGACTATTCAAATTATGAATATGCCTTGGCCCATAAAAAAATACTACAGACATACAATAATAGTGCAAAAGTCATTCAAGAGAAACATTATATTATAATGAAAAGTAAAGATGATTCAGAAGATGTAAGAATAAATTTCAATGATAATCAAATCTACATGGATAAGTATAAAAATTCTAATGACTTTGCTGGATATATTCTACTACTAAAACATATCAAGGGATATACATTATCTGTTGAGGATGAAACTATACATATACTAATCGTAGATAAAATAATCATGAACGAGATATGTTTCTAAAGATAAAAAATGAAAAACAGATAAAGAAAAGCCCAAGAAGAGAAAGAGAAGAAAGAAAAAGAAGAGAAGGCAAAGAAAGATACAGAAAAACATCCTAAGGATAATATAGAAATAGAAAAAAATAAAACCAATTACTAACAATGAGGAAGGAAGATTAGTACGATGAATATAATAAAAGAATATAAAAAAGCAAATGCAATAGTAGCATCCTTACTTAGTAACTTTGTTAGATAATAAC
>CAKMQO010000072.1 GCA_927911695.1 uncultured Gemella sp.
CCTTCGTCAACTTTTGAAGTTCCGAATGTTTCAACAAAAATTGATACAGGGTGAGCTACACCAATAGCGTAAGCTAATTGTACTTCTGCTTTCTCACAAATTCCACTAGCAACGATGTTCTTAGCAATATATCTAGCCATATAAGCTCCTGATCTATCTACTTTAGTCGCATCTTTACCACTGAATGCTCCACCACCGTGACGTGAGAATCCACCGTATGTATCAACGATAATTTTACGTCCTGTAAGTCCTGCATCTCCAACTGGTCCACCGATTACAAATCTTCCTGTTGGGTTGATGAAGTACTTAGTATTTTCATCTAATAAATCTTTATCTAAACATGGTTCAATTACGTGTTTTTTAATATCCGCGTGGATTTGTTCTTGAGTAACATCTGCATCGTGTTGTGTAGAAACTACGATTGTATCAATTCTATTAACTTTGTGATTTACATCGTATTCGATTGTTACTTGCACTTTTCCATCTGGACCTAAATATGCAAGAGTTCCATTTTTTCTAACTTCTGCTAATTGTTTTGAAAGTTTTTGACTTAGGTAAATTGGTAGTGGCATATATGTTGGTGTTTCGTTAGTTGCGAATCCAAACATAAGACCTTGGTCACCAGCACCTACTTCATTTTCTTCTTTTTGTTGTTTTGTTTCTAATGAATTGTCAACCCCAAGAGCGATGTCTGGAGATTGTTTATCTAACCCAACAAGCACTGAAATATGATCACCTGAATATCCTTTATTAGGATCATTATATCCAATCTCATTAATTGTATCACGTACAATTTGTTGGAAGTCAACATTTGCTGTTGTTGAAACCTCTCCTACAAGTACTGCTAATCCTGTATTTACACAAGTTTCACAAGCCACACGTCCGTATGGATCTTGCTCTAAAATCGCATCTAAAATCGCATCTGACACTTGGTCAGCGATTTTATCTGGGTGTCTTCTGTTACTGATTCTGATGTAAATAAATATGTTTTGCTCATTTCTTTCTCCTAAAATATTTTTGTCTGATATTAATACAAATCTCCTCTAGATCCTTAATATCTTTTAAATTATAAAATAAAAGACCTTATCTTATAGACAAGGTCTTAATTTATTACCTCATCGTTCAAAGTAAACTTTGCTAAGGGAAGCACCTTAATCAAATGATTAGGTTGCTGGAGTTCAACGGGCCTTGTCCCTCACTCACTCTTGATAAGTATTTATATTTCTTTTATCAGCATATTAGATTTTAATATACTTTTTCTAATTTGTCAATGATAAAATAAAAAATTAATATTCAATATTGTATTTACTTCTTTCTTGGAGAATTTTTTCTTTTAATTTCTCCGCTTCCTCTACTGGAAGATATTTAATAGAGAGCCTACTATATATTCCAGATACTTGTATATTAGCTATTTTAAACTTATTTAATATAGGGCCCGTATTTATAGTAACATCTTGAATAGTATTAAACGGTAAAGTTTTTTTTACTCTTGAAAAACATTCCTTCGACTCTAAAAACTCCCATATCATCTATCTCATAAGAATAATTTCTAATTACTAAAGGCGAAATAACTAAAACCACTAGAGCATATATTATTAATATCACCAATATACCAAGACCTAAAAATTTATAATTTATTTCCGTTTTAAAATAGTCATATACACTTTTACTAATAACAAATGATAAAAGAACGAGAGCATATATACCGAAGTGTATTCTCAAATATTGTATTGATCTCTCTGGTAAATTACATGATTTTTTTTCAAATATTCTACTCATAACCTACCTCCGATACAATAAAGTCTCTTTCTAATTTTTCATTATATTCTTTATCATAATATTTCAACTTAATATCAGAATTTACACCAATGGAATTTATCGAGATATGAGCAAGATTTCTTTTTTTCATAAAATAGTTTGTCCTACTATTTATAGTTCCTACTTTTTTTACCTTAATAAATTCTGTTATTATTGTCAATTGTCTCATAAATGTGTTCTTAAAATAATGTCTATCATAAGAAAGTTCGTTATATTTCAACATATAGTTTTTTACTAAAACACTATACGAAACCAAGACAATATACAGAGCAGTCGAACTTAAAACTTTATATTCAAATTTTAAATCAATATTAACAAAATATAATATTACAAATAATATTATTGGTAAAAAACTACAATTAAATAAACTCCAACGATACATTGCTATTCTTGCTTTTCGTTGTATTTTTTCACTTTCTAAACTATCATAATATTCTATATCAATACCTAGATTGTTTTTTACAAAATCCTGTGCAAAATCTTTTTTTACTATAGGTAAGACTTCTATCGTAGATTTTTGCTCACTTAAATCTTCCGATACATTATTAGTCAAAGTCTCAACAGATATTTTCGCTAGCCCAAAGAAACGGTAACGCAAAGGATACATCAATTTTACGCTTTGAATTCTATCAATATCAATAACTAATGATTTTTTTGTTAAGAGCCCATATTTACATAGTAAATTATGATCTTTTGTCGTAAGTAGGAAATTATAATATTTTACAATTGTAAAAATAATTGAACCTATTACTACTAAAATCATAAAAATTCCAATTATTATAAATAAGGCTGTTATATTCCCTGTGACTGATTCAGCATTCTTTTGAAGTAGTTCATCGAAATAAGCTTCATTATCAAAAATAATCTTAAATACATCTCGAATCTTATCATTTAATGCTAATATTAATCCTAATGCAGCAAAGAACCTAACTCGTAACAACCCATAAAACGCAAGGTCTTTTACAGGTAATCTTAGTATTTCTCTTTGAATCTCTTCTTCGGTATTCTCATGAACTACAGAAGTATCTTCATCGCGCTTTAAATCCCTCAATATATCAATTAAATTCAATGCGACTTCTTTCTTCAAAGGTTTTATCCTAATTTTACCTCCGACAAGATTAATATCTACAGAAAGCAGATTAAATGCTTGATACATTATATTGGAGCTCATATCTATTGACTGGATATTTTCAAGATTTATATTTTTCACTTCTTTATTTATTATTCCTTTTGTATAAATTAGTGCTCCATCACGTACTTCATAACTTTTTACAAAATAATCAAATATACCAATTACTATTAATAAAAGAAATCCTGCAAGAACTAATAAATTATATTTCCAGTTTTGTTCTTTTAATACAAGAATCATAAAAATACCAAACAATCTAAATCCAGTAATTACAGTATCCATAATAACCATAGGATGTACTCGACTTTTTTTAATATTATTCATCTTTATACCTCCTATAATTAAGATTGTTTTCTAGTATTGTTAACAGTAAGTTTTCTAACTGTTCTACATACTTTTTAGAAATATAGAATCCTAACTTTTCTGAACCGGTGTTTATACTAACCTTGTAAATGTTGAATTTTTTCGACAATATATTTTGTTTAATTGTGTAATCTAATATATTTCTAAGTGGTGCTACTTTCTCCAACTTAAAAAATGTATATATTGATGTTGAAGCTAGTTTAAAATGTTCATCTGTTATTTCAAAAAATGTATTATATTCATATTTGTCTCTTAGCATTACAACTATAACATGATTTAGAAACACTAATCCTAATACAACCCATAGAATTATATAGATATCTACACCAAACACTTCTTCAAAACCGGTAAGTTTAAAAATCACAGAAACCAGCGCGACACATGTTATACTTATTGCCCAAACATTAAAGAAGAAATAATCAACATATAATCTTCCTATATATTTTCTCATAATATCTCCCCCTATCTGTTATTAACAACCGATAAGATTTAAAGATCTTTCTCTTTCAATTGTAGTCTCATCTCCATGACCTGGATAAACTATTTTAGCTCCATCAAGCTTAAATAATACATTACCTAATGAATTTTTTAGTGCATCATAATCTGAACCGTATAAATCATAACGACCAAAACCGCTTCTGAATAATGCATCTCCTACAACAATAAACTTACCAAAATCAAACGATACTCCTCCTGGAGAATGCCCTGGTGTTGGTAATACAGTGAAACTTAAACCAGCAATTTCGTATTTTTTATTTTCTTCAAATTCAAATTCTGCAGGATCAGTCATAGGCGGTCTTCTTAAACGGAACAATGTTGAACCGTTAAAATCCGGATTTTGTAACCAATCACGTTCATGTCCTGAAATATACACAGGTACTCCATAGTATTTTCTACACTCATCTAATGACATAATATGGTCAAAGTGAGCATGTGTTAATAATATCGCTTCGATTTTTACATTTAATTCTTCTACTGCTTTTTGTATTCTATCAAAACCTTCTCCTGGATCTACTATAACTCCACGTCCATCTTTATATACTACATAGCAGTTTTCATCTACCATATCCATTACTATTCTCTTAATTTCTGCTTTTGCCATTTTGTCAAAACCTTTCCATAATTATTGTTATCTATATTTTATCTTATTATCATATTATTAACAAGCCTTGATTAGTAGTTTTTTTACTTTACTTATACTATCCCCTCATCACTTGACCTTATCTAATATTTTTTTTATACTGATATAGTATGGTTTTTCATAAGAAACTTAGTTTTTTCCTAACTTTTTCATGAAAAGTCGGGTTTAAATATCTAAGAAAAGGAGATACAAAATGAAATTAAAATTCATTCGCTAAGTTTTCATTACTTAGTATTCAATATATTAATGTCACATCTTGCTATCTCTCCAGTCATTCCGAACTTATATAATTTTT
>CAKMQO010000073.1 GCA_927911695.1 uncultured Gemella sp.
TTTTTTAAATATTCACTAACTTCTGCTGTAGTAGGGAAGTGTAGTGTTTTTTATTTTATCATTTTTTAATTTGTTTAGTAATGTTTTCTGCTAGTTCACCAACACTGATTACTAAGTCAATATCGTTTGTGTTTTCAGAAATATATTCTCCAACTTCACCATGATAGTTAACTTCGTTAGGTCCTAGTTCGAACATGCTTCCTAGTACAAGTGTTTTATAATCGAAGTCATCGTAACTACTTACTACATCAACACCTGCTTTCATAGAAGTAGGGCTAGCGTTATATGCATCGTTGATTATTAGTGAATCTTCTTTGTAAGGGATACTTTGTAGACGCATTCCTGTGATTTCTATAGTATTTTCAATAGCTGTACGGATTTCTTCGTTACTTAAGCCGATTTTACTAGCGATTGCTGTTGCGAACATAATGTTATATAGATTATGTTTTCCTTTTAATTTTGTGAAGTATTGTTCGTCACTTATATTAAGTTTGAAATCAATTTTGTCACGTGTAATTGTGTAGTTTTCTAATATAATATCGTTATAGCTATTCTCACCACATGATGTTGCGTTGATATCTGAAGAATCTACTAATGTTTTTAGAAGAACTTCATCTCCATTGTAGACGAAGTATCCGTCTTTTTTCATACCATTAGTAATTTCGAATTTAGCCTTAGCAATTCCTTCACGAGATTTGAAGAACTCAATATGACTTTCACCGATATTAGTAATTACAGTATAATTAGGTTCAACCAATTTAGATAGGAAGTTAAGTTGCCCAAAACCATCAGCTCCCATTTCAAGAACTAGTATTTCACTATCTTCAGGTGCAGCAAGAATAGTTAATGGCACACCAAGTTCGTTATTAAAGTTTCCTTGTGTTTTGTGAACTTTATATTTTGTTGATAGCACACTTGTGATAATATCTTTAGTAGTTGTTTTACCGTTACTACCTGTAATCGCGATAGTCTTAGCGTTTAAACTTTCTAAATAGTGTTTCGCTAGAGTTTGAATTGCTTCGTAACTATCATTAACATAGATAATATTATTATCAGAAACAAAGTCGTCTTTTAAAGATAAACTTGCTGCAGCACCTTTTTCAAAGGCACTTTCTATATAGTTGTGTCCATCTACATTTTCACCTAAGAAGGGGATAAATAAGTCACCTTGTTTAACTTTTCTACTATCAATTGCGATACCAGTAATCTCAACATTACTATTAATATTCACTTTTTTTGCATTTAATATTTTTTCTAAATCTGATACTAAATATTTCATGTCTAATCCTATTCTTCAGTTAATAAGTTTTTACGATCTTCGTAACGCTCTACAGCTAGTGCGAATAGTTCTTCGATAATTTCTGAATAACTTACATTCATGTTTGCCCATAGAGAAGGGAACATTGAGAATGGAGTGAATCCAGGCATTGTGTTTACTTCGTTAATGAAGATTTGTCCTTCTTTAGTGTAGAAGAAGTCAGCACGTACTAATCCAGAACCACTGATTGCACGGAATGCAGTTGCTGCCATTTCTCTAAATTTAGGATATAGAGTAGTATCGATTGGTGCTGGAATATCCATACGAGATTGTCCATCTGTGTACTTAGTTTCGTAATCGTAGAAATCAGTAGTAGAGATATTTACGATCTCACCTGGGTCAGTAGTCTTAACTTCATTGTAACCAAGAACGGCAACTTCGATTTCTTTAGCGCCTACAGCACCTTGTTCAACAACGATTTTTTTGTCGAATTTAAGAGCTTCTTCGATACCTTTAATTAATTCAGCTTCATCGTTACAACGGCTAATACCAACTGAAGAACCTAAGTTAGCAGGTTTAACGAATACTGGGTATTTAAGATTTTCATTAATTTCAGCGATAAGAGCTTCTTTTTTATTTTTCCAAGTATATTCGATAAAGTGCACGTATGGAAGTTGTGGAAGGTCATAAGCAGCGAATAATTGTTTCATAACTACTTTATCCATTCCAGCTGCACTTGAAAGTACATTGTTACCAACATATGCGATATCCATGATTTCTAGTAAACCTTGGATTGTTCCATCTTCACCATTTGGTCCATGAAGTACAGGGAAGACGATATCGAATTTACGTCCATCTTCAAATAATAATCCACTGATATCATTATCAAAGTTAGAAAATACTAAATCATGTTGATCTGTTACTTCTGATGTAATTTGTTCACCACGTGCCCAGTTACCTTCTAATGAGATAAAGATAGGGAATACGTTGTATTTTTCTTTGTCTATTGCGTTAATAATAGATTTCGCTGTTAAAAGTGATACTGAGTGTTCAGCACTTTTACCACCGTATACAATTCCAATATTTTGTTTTGTCATAAAAAAATCTCCTAAATAAAATTTTTATATTGTTATTTTAAAAATTATTGTTACAGTTCATAGAATTATGTGATAATAATTTACTACGCTACTAACTTACTAGATATTAAATCTAGTATTATATCGTATAATTATACCACAAAAATATAAAGTAGAGTAGTTTTATAACTAATTTAAAATGTTAATTTATTATTTTAATGCATATTAATATTGTATTTTTGTAGTATCAAATTTATAATAGAGTATGTATAAAAAATCATATTAGTAGGAGGAAGTAAAGTTTGAATGAAAAATTAGAAGATAAATATGATTTTAAAACCTTGCGTAAAAGAAAAATTAATCTAGTATATAAATTTATCTTTGTATATATTGTGTTTCTTTTCGCATTAGCTATAACTCAAATGAAACTAGGATATAGTGATACAGTAGCTTTATTATATTCGCAATATTTTTCTTTATAATAGTTGGTTATTTTGCTAGGGAAGGATATAAAATTGAGAATATAATTGCATTAAAATTATTGAATAATTTGGAATTAGCTGAATTTATGGATTTTATGCATGAACAACATAAAAATAAAAAATTAACTAGAAATAGTACATATTACAACTATATGGCACTAGTTGAGCTTATCTATGGTAACTTTGATAAGAGTGAAGAATATTTATCAAAAGTAAAACTTACTCAATCAGGTTATATTAGAGGAGCCTTAAGAGGAACTGAAATATGGTATCACTATACTAGATTTATGTTAAATATTTTTACTGATAAAGAATTTGATTTAGAAGAATTAAAAAAAACAACTTGTGAAAACAGTTAGTAAAAATCAAGAAGCTGTTCAAATGTATAATAATAAATTAGATAATATATATAAAGTTCTAGTTTTAAAAGAACCTGCTGATAATTTTAAAGAAGAATTAAATGATAATATAGTAGAGTGTTCGAAAGTATTTAATTATTATTTCTATCTTTGTAATGAAGTACTAAAAGAAAATAAAGAAGAAGCTAATAAGTACATTGACTTATTATTACAATATAATGAAAATTATTATGTAGTAAGGCAAGCAAAAGCAATAAGAGAAAAAAATTAAGGGTTGACCAATAGGTCAGCCCTTTTTATAATTTATATTTCTCTTTTAGTTCTGCGATAGTATCACGTAGTTTTGCAGCTTGTTCGAATTCGAATTTCTCTGCAGCGGCGAACATTTGTTGTTCTAATTCTGCTAAGTGTTCCTCGATATTATCATCGTTGATATTTGCAGTTTCTTCAATTTCAACAATATCTTCATCAACCACTTCTTTCTTAGCACTGATAGAATCACGGATATCTTTAATAATAGTTTGAGGGATAATTCCGTGTTCTTCGTTATAAGCCATCTGAATTTCGCGACGACGGTTTGTTTCATCAATCGCTTTTCTCATACTTCGAGTAATATTATCTGCATACATTATTACACGACCATTTGCATTACGTGCGGCACGTCCGATAGTTTGAAGAAGAGCTTTATCTCCACGTAAAAATCCTTCCTTATCAGCATCCAAAATAGCGACAAGCGATACTTCTGGAATATCTAGACCTTCACGTAGTAAGTTAATTCCAATAAGAATATCGAATTTACCAAGTCGAAGATTTCTAATTATTTCGGTACGTTCTAATGTTTTAATATCAGAGTGTAGGTATTCTACTTTTAGACCATTTTCTTTCAGATAAGCTGTTAAAGATTCTGCCATTTTTTTCGTTAGGGTAGTGATAAGTACACGTTCTCCTTTAGCTATAATCTTCTCAGCTTCTTTAGTAATGTCGAATACTTGGTCACTAACAGGGCGAATATCGATAATAGGATCTAGTAGACCTGTAGGACGAATGATTTGTTCAGTGATTTTTGTACTGTTTTCTAACTCGAAATCCCCTGGTGTTGCTGATACGAAAATAGCTTGATTAAGTTTTTTCTCAAATTCCTCGAAGTTCAATGGTCTGTTATCCAAAGCTGTCGGTAATCTGAATCCATAATCAACAAGCACTTGTTTACGTGCTCTGTCTCCGTTAAACATACCTCGAACCTGAGGAAGTGTAACGTGTGATTCATCGACTACTAGTAACCAATCATCTGGGAAATAATCTAGTAGTGTATATGGAGTACTACCAGGTTCACGAAGTGTAAGATGAAGAGAATAGTTCTCGATACCCGAACAGAATCCCATTTCCTCCATCATTTCAAGGTCGTAGTTAGTACGTTGTTCAAGACGTTGTGCTTCTAGAAGTTTATTTTCCATATTTAGAACCTTAAGTCTTTCTTCTAGCTCAGCGCGTATTCTCTTAATCGCTTCTTTAGTCTTTTCATCACCAGCAACGAAGTGACTGGCAGGATATATCGCGATATGTTCAAGTTCGCTTAGTACTTCACCGGTTAAAGGATTAATCTCACGAATACGATCGATTTCATCACCGAACATCTCTATACGAACAGAGTTTTCACTACGAGATGCAGGGAAGATTTCAATTACATCACCTCGTACTCTAAAATTACCACGAGTAAACTCAATATCATTTCGCATATATTGAATGCTAATTAGTTTTTCCATAATCTTATTTCTACTGATTTCATCACCAACACGTAATGATAGTACTAGTGATGAATATTCTTCTGGTGAACCAAGACCATATATACAGCTGACACTCGATACGATAATAACATCATCACGATCGAATAAGGAAGATGTTGCACTGTGTCGTAGTTTATCAATCTCATCATTTACTGATGAATCTTTTTCTATATATGTATCTGTTGATGGAACGTATGCCTCCGGTTGGAAGTAATCATAGTATGAAACGAAGTACTCAACACGGTTATTCGGGAAAACTCTTTAAGCTCATTATATAATTGACCAGCTAATGTTTTATTATGAGCAAGAACTAGGGTAGGTTTTCCTACATTTTTTACTATATTAGCTATAGTAAATGTTTTACCAGTACCAGTTGCACCAAGTAATGTTTGATATTTTTCTCCATTATTTAAACCTTCAGTAAGTTCGGCAATCGCATTAATCTGATCACCTTTGGGGTCGTACTTACTCTGAAGATCAAAATCTACATGTAATCTATTAATTTCCAAAAAATCCACTCCTTATATAGGTTGTTTTGTGAGTTAATAGTATAAATAATAAAACTCACACAAAAGGTTAATTAATTCTTTCATTAAATATTATAATATAGAAAGAAAAATAGGGAAAGTGAAAGAAATTATTTAATTTTTACTAATTTGTATTTGCTAAGTTGAAAATCTTTATAAAACATCATATTTTCTATATTTCTACTATATTTTATTTTGTTTTTTTCAGTGTATATGTTAAGATAGTATAGTATGAAAAAAGGAGGAAGTAATGGATACACAAAAAATTATATATACTTCACCGAAAAGTGAGAGAATTGATAAATTTTTACAACAAGAATTAACAGATGTTTCTAGAACAAATATCCAGAACTTAATTTCTGAAGGTTATATTAAAGTAGACGGGAATAATATTAAAACTAACTATAAATTAAAAGAAGGTAATGTTATTACTATCGATTATAAAGAACCTGAAGAGTTAGACGTTGTAAAACAAGATATCCCAGTGGATATTGTCTATGAAGATAATGATTTAATTATTGTAAATAAAGCTAAAGGTATGGTTGTTCACCCATCTGTAGGACATAAAGATGGAACATTAGTTAATGCCTTATTATTCCACAGTGAACTTTCAAGTATCAATGGTACTATCAGACCTGGTATTGTTCACAGAATAGATAAAGATACGTCAGGATTATTAATCGTAGCGAAAAATGATAAAGCACATGTTAAACTATCAGAAATGATCGCGAACAAAGACGTTAAGAGAAAATATTATGCTCTTGTGCATGGAAGTATTAAGCACGACTATGGGACTATCGATGCTCCAATCGCTCGTAATCCAAAAGAACGTAAAGAAATGGCTATTATCGATGAAGGGAAACCATCTATTACACACTTTAAGGTTATAGATAGATTTGAAAATATACACTTATCGAATGTGAATTAGAAACTGGACGTACTCACCAAATCAGAGTACACATGAAGTACATTAACCACCCATTAGTAGGGGATCCAGTTTATGGTCCAAGAAAAACATTAAATACAAATGGACAAGCTCTTCATTCGAAAAGTATCGAATTCAATCACCCAATCACAGGTGAACACCTATACTTTGAAACAGAAATTCCAGAGTATATGGTTGAAACAATGTCTAAATTAGATAAATAGAATATTTTATAACATATCACTTCAAATGTTGGTAATTGTTGCCAACTTTGAGGTGATTTTTTTAAAAGTTGATTCTGTACTAGTATAGATTTAGGATATAAAAATTATTTTTTCTAAAAATTAAAAAAAATAAAAAATTTTAGAAAAAAACATTAACATAATTGTAGAATAAAAAATTAAGAAAACTATTAAATTAATCTTGTATACGTTATCACCGAAAGCTTGTAATGGTAAAGAATAGAGGAATTAATATATAAGAATTTTATTAATAACATACATAATTGAAAATTATTAAATAAAATAGTTTATTTTTTCTAAAAAGT
>CAKMQO010000074.1 GCA_927911695.1 uncultured Gemella sp.
TTTTTGAGTCACTCCCTTTTATTTTGAAAATATGATAAAATATTATTAGAGAACGAATAGGAGAAATAATAGTGAATTTAGTACAAAATATGAATGATAATCAGCTAAAAGCTATATTAAAAACAGAAGGTGCCGTAATGGTTATAGCTGGAGCAGGTAGTGGTAAAACTCGTGTTTTAACAAATAGAATAGCTTATTTAATTTCTGAAAAAAATATATTAGAAAATAATATCTTGGCTATTACCTTTACCAATAAAGCTGCTAAGGAAATGAAAGAAAGAATATATGCTCTAGTTGGTGAAACTTCAAAATATATTTGGATAAATACATTCCACTCTATGTGTGTAAGAATTTTACGTCAACATATAGAACTTTTAGGATATAATAAAAACTTTACAATACTTGATACAAGTGAGCAAAAAAGTATTATAAAAAATATTGTTAGGTCTTTAGACTTATCAGAAGATGCATATCAACCAGCTAACGTATTAAAAATAATTTCAAATGCAAAGAATAGTTTAGTTTCTGTAAAAAAAATGAGAGAACAATCTCGTTTTGGGTTCATGAAAATGTAGCAGAAATTTATGCACACTACCAAAGTTATTTAAAGAAAAATAGTGTTTTAGACTTTGACGACTTAATGCTAAAAACTATTGTATTATTTAAAAAATTTCCCGAAAGTTTTAGCGATTTACCAAAATCAATTCCAATATATTCATGTTGATGAGTATCAAGATACTAACGTTATTCAATACAGATTAATTAAGATGTTATCTGCTGTTCATAAAAACGTATGTGTTGTTGGTGATGACGATCAAAGTATTTATAGCTGGCGTGGTGCATGTAGTGATAACATAATAAACTTCGAAAAAGATTTTGACGATGTTGAACTAGTGTTCCTTGATCAGAACTACCGTTCTAATTCAACAATTCTTGATGCTGCTAATGCGGTAATTAAAAATAATACTGATAGAAAAGAAAAAGCATTGTGGTCTGAAAATAAAGGTGGAGGAAAAATATCTGTTTACGCTGCTTCTAATGATAAAGACGAAACAGATGATATTGCTAAAAAAATACTTGAATTGAAAAAAGAAGGTATTGATTATAAAGATATTGCAATTTTATATCGAGCTAACTACCTATCACGTCAAATGGAGAATTCATGTTTATCTTTCGGAATACCATATAAATTAATTGGTTCTCTAAAATTCTTACAACGTCAAGAGGTACGTGATTTACTTGCTTATTTAAACGTTATTGTTAATAGAGCTGATGAGTTTAGTTTAAGAAGAATTATTAATGTACCAAAAAGAGGTATTGGTGCTAGTTCAATGGATAAAATTGATAAGTATGCAGAGCAATACGGTATTTCTTTATTCGAAGCTTTAAAGAATATCGAAGCAATAGGAGTATCTAAAAAAATAGTAACTAACATCAAATTACTAACTAATCTAATCGAAAAATATTCAGAAGTAGAAAGGTACTCAATAGATGAGTTAATTATAGGAATTTATAAAGATTCAGGTTATGAAACTATGTTAAAAGAATCTAATGATCCTTATGCAGAAAGTAGAATTGAAAATATTTCTGAGTTAGTATCTTCTGCTAAACAATTCTCTAGTATGAATGACAGCCTGATTGACTTTATTTCGGAAATGTCATTAACTTCTGATTCTGATGATGAAAACCAAGAAGATGCAGTAGTACTTTCGACAGTTCATGCTTCAAAAGGATTAGAGTATAAAGTAGTCTTTATAATGGGGTTAGAGGAGAATTTATTCCCATCTATCAGAGATGCTGAGAGTAGCGCTGATGAGAAAAATAAGATGGAAGAAGAGCGTCGATTAGCCTATGTTGCTATTACTCGTACAAAAGAAAGATTATTTATGTCTTATGCAAATAGACGAATGCAATTTGGTTCTATTAAAATGAATAAACGTTCAAGATTCTTAGATGAAGTTCCTAACAAACTAATGCATTTTGAATCTTCATTTGGAGGAAGTTTTGAAAGTACTGATTCAAATATAGAGCAAGCTAATAAGTTTATTAGCAAACTTAGTCCAAAAATTAAAATTTCAGAGAAACCTAAGTCTTCAGTTAGTACAAATTATGGTGTAGGTGACACTGTGCTTCATAAGAAATTTGGAGAAGGTAAAGTCTTAGACATATCTAAGGATAGTGTAAAAGTTGAATTTAGTGAGGTTGGTGTAAAAACTTTATTAATTGAGTATGCTAATCTGACTAGAAAGGATTAATATATTATGAAACAAATTCAAGAAGAAATTTTAAAACTAGTTTCGCTACTAAACAAGTATTCATATGAGTATTACGTTGAAGATAATCCACAAATAACCGATACTGAGTATGATACTTTATATAAACAATTAGAGAAATTAGAAGAAAAATATCCTGAATTAATACTAGAAAATTCCCCTACACAAAGAGTAGGAGATAGAGTTCTTGATGAATTCGAGAAAATTACTCATAAAATTCCGATGTTAAGTTTATCAAATACATTTTCTACTGAAGATTTAATAGATTTTGATGCCAGAGTATCAAAATTAGTTCCAAGTGAAAATGTTGAGTATATATGTGAACTAAAAATAGATGGTCTAGCCATTTCTATTAATTATGATAATGGTAAATTAGTAAGTGCTGCTACTCGTGGAGATGGAACTGTCGGAGAAGATGTTACTGAGAACATAAAAACAATATTTTCGATTCCAAAAGTGTTAAAAGATAAAAGATCATTTGAGGTTAGGGGAGAGGTTTATCTTCCAAAGAAATCTTTTAATATACTTAACAAAGAGCGAGAAGAAAATAATGAGGTATTATTTGCGAATCCTCGTAATGCAGCAGCGGGATCTTTAAGACAACTTGACTCTAAAATAACAGCGAAAAGAAGGTTATCAGCTTTTATTTATTCAATAGTTGGTGATGATAGCATTGTTTCACAAGAGAATGCTTTAAATACAGCGAAAGAATATGAACTTCCTGTAAATCCAAATTTTAAACTTTGTAAAAGCATTGATGAAGTAATTGACTATATTAACTACTGGACTGAACACAAACAAGATTTATCATATGAAATTGATGGTATTGTAATTAAAGTTAATTCATATAAAGTTCAAGAACAAATAGGATACACACAAAAAAGCCCACGATGGGCTACAGCATACAAGTTTCCTGAAGAAGAGCTTGCAACTAAATTACTAGACGTAGAACTTAGTGTTGGTAGAACAGGGATAATCACACCTGTTGCTATACTTGATCCAATTGTAATTTCTGGTTCTACGGTATCTAAAGCATCTTTACATAATAAGGATATAATAGATGATCTTGATATTCATATTGGAGATATGGTAGTAGTTAAAAAAGCAGGTGAAATCATTCCTAAGGTAGTTCGAGTTATTAAAGAGTTAAGAACTGAGGGCACTACAAAATATCAAATGCCATCTAATTGTCCATCGTGTCATCAGGAAACCTATGTGAAAGATAATGATCCTTTTACTAGATGTAAAAATCCTGATTGTCCTGATCAAAATATTAGAAAAATAATCCATTTTGCTTCAAGGGATGCGTTAAATATTGAGGGATTAGGAGATAAAGTAGTAGCAACTTTATATGATAAAGGTATTATTTGCCATACAATAGATTTATTTTCATTGGATAGAGATAAACTGATTGCTTTAGAAAGAATGGGTGAAAAATCTGTTGATAATTTATTAAACGCAATAGAAAAATCAAAAGAAAGTTCATTAGATAAAGTTATCTATGCTCTTGGAATATTAAATGTAGGAAAAAAAGCAGGGAAAATTCTTGCAGAAAAATATTTGAATCTTTCTAATTTCATGAATGCAACACTAGAAGAGCTTATTAATCTTGATGATGTTGGTCAAATTACCGCAGAATCAATTTTAGATTATTTATCAGACGATAATAATATTAAGTTTATTAAAGATTTAATTAATATTGGAATGAATCCTCAATATGAGATTAATGAAATTAAATCTAACAATATTTTCTCAGGAAAAACAGTTGTTTTACTGGTAAGCTTGTTGAATTGACAAGAAATGAAGCAAAAGAATTTTTAGAAAAAAATGGAGCAAAAGTTACTGGAAGTGTTACTTCAAAAACTGATCTTGTAATTGCTGGTGAGAAAGCAGGCTCTAAACTTACTAAAGCCGAGCAATTAGGTATTGAAGTAATTAATGAAGAACAATTTGCTAATATGGTAAGAGAGGTGGAATAATGGATAATAAATTACCTTATAAAGTTTTCGGTATTGTTATTGTATTCGTATCAATAATTACATTTTTCATTATGAACTACAATTCAGTACCAGTATCATTAATATTTTTTACAGTTAGATTACCTTTAACAATTTTATTCTTCGTATGTTTCTTTATGGGAATATTAGCTGCCAGCTTGTATTGGTATCAAAAATATAAAAGTTTAGTAAAAAAATACGAAAGAACAGAAAAATTATTATTTACAAAAGAAAAAATAGAAGATAAAAAAGAATAAATGATAACTTTTTAAGAAAAGAGGTGAAAAAATGGGCATAAAATATAACTGGATATATCCAAATTATGATGAAAATTTTATTAAAGAATTAGAATCATATAGTATTCTAAAAATATCGCTAAAATATTAAATGCAAGAAATATTACAAATATGACTTCCGTTAAAAAAGTATTTTTCTGATGAATATGAAGAAGGTTATGATCCATTTTTAATGCATGATATGCAAAAAGCTGTAGATAGGATAAATGAAGCCATAGAAAATGAAGAGAAAATTCTTGTCTACGGAGATTATGATGCGGATGGAATTACATCAACAGTATTATTAGTAGAGACACTAATATCTATGGGGGCAAATGTATCATCCTATATTCCAAATCGATTTGAAGAAGGATATGGACCAAACAAAGAAGCTTTTACAAAGATTATTGATTCAGGAATAACTCTAATTATTACTGTCGATAACGGAATTGCAGGTGTAGAAGAAGTTGATTTAGCTAATGAATTAGGTTGTGATGTTATTGTAACAGATCACCATAAAATTCAAGATACTATACCTAATGCATATGCAATAATTCATCCTGAACATCCAGAAGGTAACTATCCATTCAAGAAATTAGCTGGAGTAGGGGTTGCTTTTAAACTAGCCCACGCATTATTAGAAATCTTCCCTGATTTCTTATTGGATTTAGTTGCAATTGGTACAATAGCTGATATGGTCTCAATTACAGATGAAAATAGAATATTTGTAAAACAGGGACTAGAATTAATAAATGAAGATCCTCGAATAGGTCTTAAAATGCTACTTGAATTATCAGGTATAGATACAAAAATTGACGAACAAACTGTAGGTTTTTATATAGCACCTAAATTAAATTCTATTGGTAGAATGGATAGTGCTAAATTAGGATTAACTTTTCTAATGGCAGAAGAGCCTGTAACAGCGAGAGCTTTAGCTGAACAGATTGAACAATATAATATTCAACGAAAACAGGTTACAGAAGACATAGTAAAAGATGTAATAAGTAAAATTGAAAATTCAGAAATAAAACAAAAGAATGTTATTATGGTTTCTGGTGAATACCACGAAGGTGTACTAGGCATCGTAGCATCGAACATTGTTGAAAAGTACCAAAAACCAGTTTTTATTATGAACGAAAAAGAAGGGGTTCTTAAAGGCTCTGCGAGAAGTATTTTTGATTTTAATATCTACGTAGCAATGAACAAAATATCAGATTTATTCTTAACATTCGGTGGTCATACATTGGCTGCTGGTTTCTCTTTTGAAAAATCTAATCTTGAAAAGATTGAAAAATTTTTAGATAATGAATTTGAAGAATTTAAACAAAATAATGATTTAAAAGCTAA